>CAXBSB010000094.1:0-27192 GCA_963977965.1 uncultured Schlesneria sp. | reverse complement strand
TCTCGACAGACATCCAATGAATGACTGAAGTGACAATGCGTTTGGCAGTCTTTGAATGCAGGTTTACCACAGGGGGCACGGAGAAGGCACAGAGGAAGACTTGGCAGTCCTGTTGATCATGTTTCATCGTGAGGACCATTATCCTGATTTTTCCGGATGTTGTTTGTCGAAAACAGAAAGATAACCGGACGCTAGCGTGCCAGCTGTTTTGCTGTGTGACATTGTGACGCACCAGAAATTGTCGAAGTGCCGTGATCAACTTGACTGACAACTCGGCCATGCACATCGGTCTGCAGTCTCACGACTTCTGGTTGGAAGATTCTGCTTCATTGCTGATTCGTAACGTCATCGTCTATCATGGGATCGGTTTTCTCCCTCGCTGTGGATGGCCATGCAGACGCGTGAAGATTTTGCCAGGGTGGTGGTGACCTCCGGACTGCTTTCCGCCGAGGATTTGCAGACGTTCTGGAATCAACTTCCCGAGGACCAGCGTCCGAATGAGGCCGCCGCGTATGCGAACCTGCTGGTGCAGAAGTCGCTACTGACCGAATACCAGAAAAACGAACTGCTGGCCGGACGCGACAAGAACCTGGTGCTTGGCAACTACGTCATCCTCGCCAAACTCGGTCAAGGTGGCATGGGGATGGTACTGAAGGCGATCCATCGTCGTATGGAACGTGTGGTCGCGATCAAAGTCATGTCGCCGGAGGGGATGAAGTCGCCGGACGCCGTGCAGCGGTTTCATCGCGAAGTGAAGGCGGCCGCAAAGCTGAGTCATCCCAACATCGTTGCCGCACATGACGCTGACGAGGCCAAGGGGACTCACTTCCTGGTTATGGAGTATGTCGAAGGGACCGACCTGTCGATCCTCGTCAAGAAGAATGGCCCCTTTCCCGTTGATCAGGCAGTTCGCTCAATCATTCAAGCCGCGCGCGGTTTGGAGTTCGCTCATAAGCGAGGTGTCATTCACCGAGACATCAAGCCCGCGAACCTGCTGCTCGACAACGAAGGAACCGTGAAGATTCTCGACATGGGACTGGCGAGAATCGATAACTCGGTGGGAGGTTCGTCCGAAGGAGCGGGACTGACGTCCACTGGCATGATCATGGGGACGGTCGATTACATGTCCCCAGAGCAGGCGATGGACACCAAGATCGCCGATGCCCGCAGTGACATCTATTCGCTGGGCTGTTCGCTGTACTACCTGTTGACCGGCCGCTGTCTGTACGATGGCGACACCGTCATGAAGAAACTGATGGCGCACCAGAACGCAGCCATCCCTTCGCTGACGAGCGTTTCGCGGAAACCTCTTCGAAACGGTGGGGCCACTGCAAAAATCGCCCCGTCAGATTTCGATGCGTCCGGTGAATCCTTTCCTGCACTGGAAGCAGTCTTTCACCGCATGGTTGCGAAGCGTCCTGGCGACCGACCGCAGTCGATGACGGAAGTCATCGCGGAACTGGAACGGTGTCTCACCGGCGGTTCGACTCAGATTTCGAGCGGCAGCCGCGCAACATCGGGCAGCAGTGTCACCTTGCCGCGTATTCCGCGAGATACGTCCGGCAGTTCCACGGACATCGGCAGTCCGACCGTTGTAACACCGAAGGCGAACCTCGACGATGATTCTGCAGTCTCGGAAACGATGATCTCGTCGGTTGGCGAGGTCTCAAGCGATCCGCAGACAGGGCAAACTTCGATTGATACGCGTGGTCCGGTCGCTTCGACGGGTGCGGCGAAGAAATCACAAACGACGCTGATTGCATCGATCGTGGTTGCAGTCGTCGTATTGATCGCTGTTGGCCTGGCATTACGCGGGAAATCACCAACCGATTCGATCAAGGACAAGTCCCCGGCCATACCAACGACAGCATCAACGGCCCCCGCAAATGTCTCTGGTCAGGCAGAAGCACCGATTGACCTGCTCGCGATGATCGAGCTACCGCGTGACCAGGTGAAACATGGTTCTTATGACTACGGTCCATGGACACGTGAGGGAAGCACGTTGATCAGCCCGGCAGGTGGAAAGCCGGGGCGACTTCACCTCCGTTACGAACCGCCGGACGAGTACGAAATGACTGCCGTCGTTCAACGAATGGACGGCGACGACGGGGTGATCATTGAGGCCGTCATTGATGGCCATCGTGTCGAGGTCGCGTTCGACGTCGGAAGTCCTCGAATGTGCGGGTTGGCATTGATCGACGGCAAATACGCTGACATGAACGAGACACGAAACCCCGGCGCGGTCCTGGCTGATCGTCAACCTCACACTATCCACATTACCGTGGGAAAACGATCCGTGCGCGCAACTGTTGATGACCGCGAGGTCGTGAATTGGGAGGGTGATCCCAACCGGTTGAAGTCGTGGCTGGAATTGCCGAATCCAAAGCATCTGACGTTCGCGTCCGGGTTTCATCAGTTCAAGTTCCATAAGCTGGAACTGCGCCGTACCCGCCCACAACCATCGTCTGCAGTTGCTCCCTTCAATGCCACTCAGGCACGAGCGCATCAAGAAGCATGGGCGAAGCATCTTGGCGTGCCAGTCGAAAAAGAAGTCACGTTACCCGGCGGAGAGAAGCTGGTGATGATGTTGATTCCACCAGGAGGATTCTCCCGAATGGAAGGTGGCCAGCAATTCCCAGTGCGGATCACGAAGCCGTTCTATCTGGGCAAGTACGAGGTGACCCAAGCTCAATGGCAGTCGGTGATGGGGAGCAACCCGTCAAACTTCAAGGATAATCCAACCCATCCTGTTGAGCAGATTACCTGGCAAGACATTCAACCGTTTCTTGCGAAGCTCAACGCGGTACCAGCAACAGAGAAAATTGTGTTTGGTCTGCCGACAGAAGCGCAATGGGAATATGCGTGCCGAGCAGGAACGACAACAGCCTTTTCATTTGGAGACAACGAGTCCGACCTGTCGCAACATGGTTGGTTTATTACAAACGCGAATGGCAAGACACATCCTGCAGGCAAGCTCAAGCCGAACGGTTTCGGACTGTACGACATGCACGGCAATATGTGGGAATGGTGCGCGGATTGGTTTGCAGCAGACTACTATATGAAGGCCCCCATCGACGATCCCTCGAATGACTCTGGACTCGCTCTTGTATTTCGCGGTGGCGGTCACGGCGACAACTTCCCGCAGTGTCGCTCGGATTATCGGGGATATGGGATACCTGCCGCCCTCCGCATTGATATCGGCTTTCGGCTGGCTGCCTCGATCGACATTTCGAAGTCAAATTTGCGGAGTGAATTGCCTGGGCAACGCCTCACTCCGCCAACGGCCGTCGCTCCTTTCGATGCCCGGGAAGCCCGTGAGCATCAGGAAGCGTGGGCAAAGCACCTTGGCGTGCCGGTTGAGTACTCTAACAGCATCGGCATGAAGTTCGTCCTGATTCCGCCTGGTGAGTTCCTGATGGGGAGTACAGCCGCAGATATCGAAGCCGTGCTGGCAGTGGCTGGCAGCGACGAGGCCTTCGTCCGTAGTGAAGGCCCTCGGCACAAGGTGATCCTGGCACAGCCGTTCTATCTTGGGTTGAATGAAGTTACGCAGTCTCAGTACGAAAAGGTGATGGGAAGTAACCCGTCTCACTTTTGTATGAGTGGACCGGGGAAAGATCTCGTGGGGGGGCTCAATACCGGCGACTTTCCGGTGGAAAAAGTGAGCTGGTCTGAGGCCGCCGAGTTCTGTGCCAAGTTGAGCCAGCAGGAACAACTGAAGCCCTTCTCCATCCGTGCTGATCAGACAACGATGCCTCGGGATACGAATGGCTACCGACTTCCCAGTGAAGCCGAATGGGAGTTTGCATGTCGCGCCGGGACGACGACAAAGTTCTGGATGGGTGACCAGGATAAAGATCTGATGGGGGCCGAGTGGTTTGAAGGAAATTCAACCGGTCGGACGCATGCCGTCGGCGAGTTAAAAAGGAATCCGTTCGGACTGCACGACATTCAAGGCAATGTCGGCGAATACGTTCAGGACGGTTGGGAGCAATCGTGGTATGAGCAATTCCAGAACCAACCGGGCATTGACCCGATCTGCCCTTTAACCGCCAATTCCCTGTGCGTCATCCGAGGCGGCTATTGGCGATTCAGCGTGACATCTTCCCGGTCGGCCTATCGGTACGGCGGTGTCCAGGCAAATCGTGGTCTTGAAGTCGGCTTTCGCGCGGCACTGTCCGTTGATGCCGTGAAGCTGCAGCTTACCCAGAAAACTGCAAAAACTCCGAATCCCGCGATTGCTCCGTTCGACAGCGTGCAGGCTCGTGCGCATCAAGAGGCGCGGGCGAAGCAACTCGGTGTGCCGGTCGAGTACGAGAACAGCATCGGTATGAAGTTCGTTCTCGTCCCCAAGGGGACAGGTTGGCTGGGTGGCGGCGGCGGCAAGGTTGGCGATAAGGAAGTATCGATTGAAGAAGACTTCTACCTCGGCAAATACGAAGTCACCCAGGAAGAGTGGACCAAGGTCGTGAAGACGAACCCGAGTAGCTTTTCCAGGATGGGCGAGAAGCGAGACAAGGTCGCGAACGAGAAAGACGAGGATTTGAAGCAATTCCCGGTCGAGTTTGTTTCGTGGAATGATTGCCAGAAATTCATCAATCAACTGAATGACTTGGAGAACGCGCCGGGATGGAAATTCACTCTGCCTACGGAGGCACAATGGGAGTACGCCTGCCGGGGTGGGCCGACCGACAACAAGCTCGACTACGGGTTCGATTTCTATCTTGACCGTCCGACGAACGAGATGGCAGCGGACTCCGCCAATTTTCTCGCCACGAAGTTGGGGCGGACGTGCAAGGTGGGGTCGTATCGGCCAAATAGGCTGGGTCTATACGACATGCATGGCAACGTCATTGAGTGGTGTGCGGAAGAAGCGAAGGCTAATGGAGTCTCGCACGCCGTCATCCGGGGTGGCGCCTGGGACTCCGGTTCCTGTGCGGCGACCGTTCGCTTCACGCTCCCGGCGGCGGGTGCGAACAACGTCATAGGCTTGCGTCTGGCCCGAGTGCCGGTTGCCAAGGAGATCGGGAATGCGCTGGACTTCAACAATAAGCTCGAAAACGGGAATGCGCGAGTCGTTCTGCCGAAGATGCTGCGTCCGAATGAGGCCTGCACGGTGGAGATGTATTTCACCGCGCGATCTGTGTCGGACCAAAGGGACAATCGGGTGTTGTTCGTGAATGCCAACGGCATGCAACTGGTGCAACAGCAGATGCATCTGGACTGGAGCGGGCCTCTGTTGGCCAGCCGAAAAGACAACCGGGTCCGCGCAACGGATGCCATCAAGGTCGGTCAACGGATGCACCTGGCGGGAGTCTCGACCGGCAAGGAACTGCAGCTTTTCGTTGATGGCCAACTCGTCGGACAAGCGCTGCTGATCAACGATCTGCCGACGGTTGCCGGATACTGCTATCTGGGAAGCCTTCCTGTGAACCTCGACTCATTCAAACCGCTCGACGGTCTGATCGACGAGGTGCGCATTTCGACGGGTGTTCGCTACACAGAGAACTTCAAACCCGACTCACGCTTTGCAGCCGATGCCAACACGCTGGCCGTGTATCACTTCGACGAAGGAACGGGAGAGGTACTGAAAGATTCATCCGGCAACAACCATCACGGCGAGATCATTGGCGCGAAGTGGGTACAAGTCACTGGTTCGAAAGCGGCAAAGGACCGGTTTGATACCGGACAAGTTCGCGCGCAACAGGAAGCTCTGGCAAAGCAACTCGGCGTGCCGGTCGATTACACGAACTCGATTGGCATGAAGTTTACGCCAGTGCCGGGGACGACGGTGGTCTTCAGCATCTGGGACACACGGGTGCAGGACTACGAAAAGTATACGACAGCGCGCCCGGGCGTGAACGGTGCGTGGAAGATTCAGGAGAAGGAAGGAGTGCCCGTTGGGCGCGAGCCGTCGCACCCTGTTGTGGGCGTGAGTTGGGAAGAAGCTCAGGCCTTCTGCGCGTGGCTTACGGAAAAGGAAACGACTGCCGGGACTCTGCCCAAGGGTTCAAAATATCGCCTGCCCACCGACGCCGAATGGAGTACCGCCGTCGGCCTCGCTACCGAGCAAGGTGCGACGCCTCTGGAAAAGAGCCGAAAGAACGACGTGGATTTTCCTTGGGGCAACGACTTTCCCCCGCCCCAAAGCGTGGGCAACTACGCGGACGAAAGTTTCCACGCGAAGTTTTCCTCGAATGTCAGGAAGCCCGAGGAAGTCAGCCAAAACCGCTGGCTCGCAGGCTACACCGACGATTTCGCCACCGACTCTCCCGTGGGTGCGTTCCCCGCTAACAAATTCGGCCTTTTCGATATGGGCGGGAATGTCTGCCAGTGGTGCGAGGAAGTGATTGATCCCAAGTACATCAGTCACGTCGTACGCGGGGCGTCATGGCTCTCGGGCGCGGATCGCATTCACATGCTCTCGTCGTTTCGCGATCAAAACAA
The DNA here is from genome assembly GCA_963977965.1 of uncultured Schlesneria sp. Taxonomy (GTDB): domain Bacteria; phylum Planctomycetota; class Planctomycetia; order Planctomycetales; family Planctomycetaceae; genus Schlesneria. The sequence continues at coordinate 20,745 of CAXBSB010000094.1, read as the reverse complement.
CGGCCGCAGCTATCACATCGGTTTCCGCTGTGTGCTGGAGCCCGCACCTTCGTCCACCCAGCTTTTTATCCACGACCCCGCCTTTCCACAGTGGCTGAAGGACGTGCAGGCCATTTCCGCCGAGCAGCAGATCGAAGCGGTGAGTAAGAAGCTGATGGAGTTGAATCCGGGGTTCGATGGAAGAATATTCCGGACACAATCCAATAACCGAGGCTATGGTCAGCCCAAAATCGAAAATGGAAAGGTGACGGAAATCGGCGTTTTCGCCAGGAATGTCAGCGATCTTTCGCCGTTGCGAGCTTTCAGCGAGTTAGTATCGCTGCATTGTCAAGCAGGCGGAAAGGATGGCCCGTATCCCAGTTTGCTGCCGCTTGTCGGTATGAAAATCGTCCACTTGGATTTGGCACATAGCCCTGGCTTGAACGACCTCGGTTCGCTCCAGAATTTATCGACGCTGGAAAACCTGAATGCCAACGAGACGAGTGTGTCTGATCTCACGCCGTTGCGAGAGTGCAAAAACCTAACTTCATTGGATGTCAGAAGAACCAAGGTGAATCCATCCCAGGTCGCAGCTCTGCAAAATGCTCTGCCCAACTGCAAAATAGAATGGGACGATCCTGCGAAGAATCCCCGGTAAAGACGCGATTCGGAAACATACGCATACATGCCACTCAGCGTTGCCCAATTCACCGAACGACTCACCGCCAGCGAACTGATGTCCGCTGAGACAGTGGCATCGTTTGTGGAATCGCTACCCGGCGACTCCCCCGCGCGAACCGACGGTGAATCGTTCGCACGTGAGTTGGTAAAACAGAAGAAACTCACGACGTTTCAAGCCGAACAGATATGCACCGGGGACGGGAAATTGCTGACGCTGGGCAACTATGTCATTCTCGACAAACTCGGCCAGGGTGGCATGGGAATGGTGCTTAAGGCCGAGCATCGCCGCTTGAAACGCCTCGTCGCGCTGAAGGTGATGTCTCCGACGGCCGTAAAGACGCCCGATGCCCTGAAGCGATTCCATCGTGAGGTTGAGGCTGCGGCGAAATTACGCCACCAGAACGTGGTTGCCACCGACGATGCGGACGAGGCCAAAGGGACGCACTTTCTGGTTATGGAGTATGTCGACGGCAGCGATTTGTCGGCACTTGTAAAAAAACAGGGGCCAATGTCGGTTGAGCGGGCGGTCAATTGCATTATCCAGGCCGCACGCGGGCTCGAATACGCTCACGAGCAGGGTGTTATTCACCGCGACATCAAGCCGGCAAATCTGCTTCTCGACGCAAAAGGGACCGTCAAGATCCTCGATATGGGTTTGGCCCGGATCGAAGGCGAGCCTGGCCAGGCAGAATTGACCAGTACCGGCGCAGTGATGGGAACCGTGGACTACATGGCTCCCGAGCAGGCGCTCAGCACGAAATCGGCTGATGCTCGCAGTGACATCTACAGTCTGGGGATTTCGCTGTGGTACCTGCTGACAGGGAAGGCGGCCTATGATGGCGACACGATGATGGCCAAACTGCTGGCACATCGCGATTCTCCGGTTCCGTCATTGAATGCTATTCGAGCCGATGTCCCGGCAACTCTCGATACCGTCTTTCAAAGGATGGTGGCGAAGCAATCGAAGGACCGATTCCAGTCGATGGCCGAGGTCGTTCGAGCGCTCGAAGGTTGTCAGTCTGGTGACGGTTCCGCGTGGCAGGTCGTACTGCCAGCGTCCGGCGAGAGTCAACTGAGTGCGTTCCCGAACACGCGCGATGTGCAGCCCACGAAAACGGCAACAATAAAGGAACCTGCAGCAGCCACCGCCACGTTCGCATCCGCAGATCCGGCATCGGAAGCAACGATGCTGGCAGGTGACATGGCCACTGCGACATCAGCACTCGCATCACCGAATGTCACCTCTGACAAGATGCGTCCGCCGATGTCGTCCAGTAGTCGCCGCCCTCTGTTCATCATGGGGGGCATTGTCAGTTGTCTGATCGTGCTGCTTAGTGTGTGGGGACTCGTGAACAACAGACGTGCTCAGGAAGTGGCCAAGGTCACAGTCCCCGAGAACGGTTCGGTGACCGTACAGACGAACGAACTTCCCCCGCTTGCCAAGGCTCCCTTTGATGCGAAAGAAGCTCGTGCCCATCAGGAAGCGTGGGCGAGCGACCAGACGCGCAATCCGTCATGGGGCGATGACAACGCTCTGTTCGCACTGGAATTCGATGGCGTAGACGATCACGTCGAAGTTCCGACGCTCAGACTCGGCGGATTGAACGAGTTCACAATCGAAGCTCGTGTTCGGCCGGCTGTTCGCCCTGGAAAGAAGGGAAGCATTGTTGCCGGGCTGAGTGATCCGCTTCTCGCGCTCGATATCAATGAAGAGGGGCGTCTCTCGGGTTATCTGATGCGTGGTCGTCAGCCGACTGGCGTATTCGGGCCCGGGTTCGTGGACGGGGCCTGGCATAATGTCGCGGTAAACGTCAGCGGCAGCACGGTGGACCTCTTCATCGACGGAAAGCTTCAACCGATTGATTCGCCGCCCTACGATGTCGTCCCCGACAACGTCAACGTGCCGCGCAATCGATTCCTGATCGGAGCCGGACAGGCATGGGATGTTGTACATCTCATTTACCCATTTCAGGGAGAGATTGATGAACTGCGAGTCTCGAGCATCGTCCGGCATCGCGGAGAATACGTGCCGTCCGAGCGGCTTACCTCGGACAAAGACACGCTTGCCCTGTATCACTTCGACGAAGGAAACGGCCTCGAATTGAAGGATACTTCCGGCAACAGGCATCACGGAAAAATTGTTGGTGCGAAGTGGGTGCCCGTAAATCGTGGTGGTTCAGCGGTCTCTGCCCTGGAATTCGATGGCGATGACCAGGTCACGCTTCCTCGGTTACCGCCGTATTCGATGGAGGCGTTGACAATCGAAGCTTATGTGAAGACGGCTTCAACAACGCGCGAGTCCCGAATTCTTGACCTCGGTAACGGGGGACTGGTGTCAAACATCTTCACCAAGGGCCGATGTGGAATTGCATTCGTGCTGGAACCTGCTGGCTGGCATTATCTGGACACAGCACCCAGACAACCGGATCGCTTTGTGCATCTGGCCGGGGTGGTTGATGGGTCAGAACTGCGGCTGTATCTGGACGGTGAACTCGTCGCACAACATGCTGACGCGAAACCTCAATTCAAGCCGCCAGCTACTGACCCGGTGATTGGCTCAATGTTGGAGGGGTTGGTCAGAGAACTGCGGATTTCAAAAACAGTCCGATACACAAAGAGCTTCACCCCAGCGAAGCGTCACGATCCGGATCAAGACACACTTGCACTTTATCACTTCGATGAAGGAGATGGCACCACGCTGAAGGACTCGTCTGGCAACAACCTGCATGGCAAGATCGTTGGAGCCAGATGGGTGAATCTGAACAGTGCAGGCACATCTGAAATCTGGTCCGACTGGCTGGGGCCGCGATTGAAGCGAAACGAGATCGGTGGCAATGGCTGGATTCGTGAAGGGGATGCATTCACCACTGAGCATGATATCAGTGGCATCGGAATCCTGCCTGACACCACTCGCAACGGAGCCCTTCGATTGACATATCTGCTGCGTGATTCAAAAGGAATGACGATCAATGCCCGCGACCGGAACACAGACAAGACTGACGCCACACGTGAGCTGTACGTCGCTGAAGATAATGGCTCACGAATGAGCATCGTTATTTATCGAGGAGGCAGGATTGTGAAGACTCTTGCTTCACAGCCGCTTCCAGCCGATATTCCGAAAGATGGCCGACGCACGCTCGAATTCCAGGTCGTCGGAGATACGCTGACAGCCATCCTGAATGGCTCGTTTATTGTGACCGCCAAAGATTCCTCGATTCCCGCCGGAAACTTTGCTCTCGTTGCTCTCAAGGGAGTTCTCATTCAGAAAGTTGAGTATCGAACTCTGCCTGAGCCAAAGTAGAATCGAACGTTGTAAAAAGGAAGGTCGGAGTTGTAGATGCCGTTGACGGTCGAACAATTCGCTGAAAGACTGCTTTCATCGGGCCTGATGCCGAAAGAGCAGGCTCGTAAGCTGATTGATGACCTGATCGCCAGCACTTCTGTCCCGGACGGCCAGATGCTGGCCCAACAACTGGTGATACAGAAGCACCTCACCCGATTTCAAGCCGAGCAGATCTACATCGGCAACGGGGCATCGCTGACGCTGGGCAACTACGTCATCCTCGACAAACTCGGCCAGGGTGGCATGGGGATGGTTCTCAAGGCCGAGCACCAGCGGATGAAGCGCGTCGTCGCTCTCAAGGTTCTTTCACCGCAGGCGGTGAAAACGCCCGATGCCGTGAGGCGGTTTGAACGGGAAGTACAGGCGGCCGCAAAGCTCGAACATCCCAATATCGTCACCGCGTACGATGCCGATCAGGCCAACAAGACAACGTTCCTCGTCATGCAGTTCGTTGATGGTGACGATTTGTCCGCCATCGTCAAGAAGCGAGGCCCCCTGCCCGCCGATCGCGCGGTCGATTGCATCCTGCAGGCGGCTCGCGGGTTGGAGTTCGCTCATAAGCGTGGCGTCATTCACCGAGACATCAAGCCGCATAATCTGTTGCTCGGCAAGGATGGCGTCGTCAAGATCCTCGACATGGGTCTGGCCCGCATCGAGGATCCTGCCGGAAATTCGAACGAAACAACCCTCACGGGAACCGGTACCGTGATGGGAACGATCGACTACATGTCGCCCGAACAGGCTCTCGACACCAAGACGGCGGATGCTCAAAGCGATATCTATTCACTCGGTTGCACGCTGTATTACCTGTTGAAGGGAGCCGCACCCTATCCCGCCGACACCATGATGAAGCGCTTGCTGGCCCATCGTGAAGCTCCCATTCCGCCATTGCCATCGGCACCCCTCGCCGTCGCGAGCATCTTTCAGAAGATGGTCGCGAAGAGACCCGCCGACCGGTACGCAACCATGGCCGAAGTCATTGCCGACCTGCAACGTTGTCTGACAGCTCCACCCGCGACACCCGTACCTGTTGCTGAATCGGTCGTTGATCCGAACTTCTCGAACTTTCTGGCGAGGATCTCGGATGGCAACTCGCCAACAACGGCGATTCCCACCGGATCGGGAACCGTCGCAAGTCAGACTCGCGTGCAACCCACTTCGCGCCGATCGACGGCCGATGCGGCAACCGTGCAGTTTGATGGACAGACGGACACCAACTCGACCGGTCAATTGACATCCGCCGCGAAGAGTTCGTCGTCAAAAGGGTCTGGCCGGGGTGATGCTCTTTCAAAGAAGCCGCTCCTGCTGTTCGGCGGGATTGGTGTAGCAGCCGTTCTTGTGATTGCGATGGCCTCGTTCCTGATACCGTCCCGCAAGGCCAGGACTGGTTCCAAGGAATCAGCGGAGGCCAAATCGAAATCCTCAAACAAGCCGTCGAGTTCGACGACAGAAAGCGAAGCACTCGACTGGCTGTTCTCTGTCGGAGCAAAAGTGTGGGTTGAGGGGCATGTGCAAGTTCAAAGTACCGCCGAGGCACTCGCGACGCGGAAGCAAGTGACATTCGTGATCATCGAGCAACGCTCATTCAACGATGACGACCTGGTTCATCTGACTGTCCTTCCGGAGATCGGAGGACTGATGTTGTCGGGCTGCCAGATCGGTGATCGCGGCATCGCGCATGTTGCGAATCTTCGGAAACTCAGCACAGTTGAACTGAGAGGCAATCAGTTTACGGACGATGGACTGAAAGCGTTGCTGTCGTCACCTGAGATACGATCTCTGATCATTGATGGCTCGAACCTTTCGGCAAATGGTCTGGAGACGATCTCGCAACTTCCGCAACTCGGAAGTCTCGGTTATCACTCAATCGCTGTCACTGCAGAATCGCTCAAACACCTGCAAAGGTTGAAGGAGTTGACATCACTCAGTTTTACACCCTCCTTGCAATTTACCGATGATTGTGCAGAAAGTGTTTCGCAGATCACGTCTCTGGAAACGCTGGCTGTAACCCATTCGCATATTGGCGTGAAGGGTTTGAAACAACTGTCAGCGTTATCCAATCTTCGCAATCTGAATTTGGATGGCAGTCAGAATATCAACGACGATTGTGGTGCGGAGTTCGCTCGATTTCCCTTGCTCAATCATCTGAATGTGAGCCATACCCAGATTGGTGATTCCGGACTTCCAGGCATTTTGAAGTTATCCAGTCTCAATGAACTGTTCCTCAGCGGCACAAAGATCACGTCTGACTCGATTGCCGCCCTAAGTCGTGCCAGGCAAGTCACGAAGCTGTCTATTGATGGTACCAGCTTATCGTCGGATGCCGTCAAACAACTGGCAAGACAAATGCCGTGGTGCCAGATCAGCAGTAGCCATGGTGTGTTCGAGCCCACGAGCATCATGATGGACATCGCTTCTGTACCTCAAGACATGGGCTATGCGATGCAATTCTCCGATGTTAGTGATCGCGTCGAGTTCCCCAGTCTGAAACTGAAAGCGGGAGACTCACATACGCTCGAAGCATTTGTCGTTCCCTCGCAGGCCCGAGTTCTGAAGAATGGGTTTGCTCATCTGATTCATGGGCGGAATCTGGTGTTGCAGATGAGTGGAGAGAACTTGTGCGGCTTTCATGCAGAATGGACGCGGCCTGACGCTCCGGCATCGCTCCTGAGTGTTGGGGACGCACGTTTGCCAAAAGGGCGGCTCACACACATCGCTGGTGTTCAGACGGGCGAAGAGATTCGCCTCTATTCAGATGGAAAACTGGTCGCGACGACGAAATCTCAAGGGGGAAAACTGAACGAGCCCGTGGTTTCCCTGGCCTTTGGTGGCGGAAGCGGCAACGGGTTCTTCGAAGGTCTGATCGACGAAGTTCGAATCTCGAATGTCGCCCGTTATGAAAAAGACTTCGCGCCGTCCGTTCGATTTGAGAACGATCCACAGACACTGGCCCTGTACCACTTCGATGAGGGAACGGGAGATGTGCTCAAGGACTCATCCGGCAACAACCATCATGGCAAGATCGTGGGTGCGAAGTGGTACCGTGTGGAAGGTTCAACAAACGGTGGTACGTGGACTTCGCTTTTCAATACCATCGACCTGGAAGGTTGGGGCCCCGTCAACGGTCCTGGAAACTGGACCGTAAAGGACGGCGTCCTCGTCGGAACTTCAATGCCGAATTCGCAAAGCATCATGACAGTTAAGAAGCAGAACCTTCAAAACTTTCATCTTCGTGCCGAAGTGCGATTCACGGGGCAGGGAAACGGAGGAATAATTCTGGAATCGCCTGATGACGGCCCCTATCACTATCAAGTCGAGATCTCACCGTCGAATACCGTGGCATCGTCAGGCAGTATTGCCCGAACGGGCAACTGGATGTGGCTCGTTATCAAACGGCATGAACTCGCCCCTGATGGTGAGTGGTTCCAGTTGGAAATTCTCGCTGACGGCAGCCGATTGGAATCGAAGATCAACGGACAGGTCATCGGAAACATTACCGATGCACCGACAGGCCAGACTAAATCATTGTCATTGGAGCTCGATGGTCGTGTCGGTCCCGCAGTCGTTGAATTCCGCAAGCTTCAAATTCGCGAACTGCCCAAGTAAGCGGTGCCGACTCAACTGAGACCGAAATTCATCGAGTTAGAATCTCAATCGCGACTGGTGAAGCGAAGATGGCCGCTCATGCTTGAACGGTGGTCATTCCGTCGGTATCAGGCCCACTGTTACTAATAGTTCCTTTTGCGCCCGTAGAATTGCTGTGGGTTCAGATTCGTAACGAACCGGAGTGACAACGTTGCCGTATCCTTCGGCCCTGACATACACCCATGCCCAACTCAGATGTGCATGACTCGTCGGTCGGTCGTGGTTGGCACCCGTCCTGAACTCGTAGTTGATAACGACAGCACCATCTGCACCCGTCGTGCCGGTGTCTTCATCACGAAGACGATGCGCTGGGGAGTACTCGTCTGGCTGTTCTTCGAGTAATTTGCGGTCCCTTATCGGTGCCGCTCGAAAAATTCCAACGTGAGCATCCGCGATCGGCTTTCCATTAACGGCGTCGAAGATGATCACGCGTACCGGAAATCGAATGTTGCCGCTGGAGGCCCACTTGGCCGGTGCAAACAATAAAGCACCAAGGACAGCGACGATCGCAATAAGCACCAGTAATTCAATCAGCGTGAGTTTTTGTAAATACCACGACACACTCGACTTGTCCCCAAATTCGTGAGTTTCCCCAATACACCCGGATTTCGGGGTTTCCTGCGTCATTGCGTTACTCCAGCAGGAATGCGTCTACCTCAGTCGATCTCATCGATAGTTGCGAAAGTGATCCGCGAATGTAACCATGCTTTTCCCGGAGCACAACATGCCATTGACGGTCGAGCAATTCAGCCTGCAATTAACGTCCTCGGGCGTGATGTCGGCTGACGACTTGCAGAATTGGCTGTTGAGCTTATCGATCGAAAGTCGACCCGGTGACGGCGAAGCAATGGCTCGCGAACTGGTCGCCCAGAAACGGCTGACCGCGTGGCAGGCGAAAGCGATCTATGCAGGAGAATGGTCGTCACTGATCCTGGGCAACTATCTGATCCTCGACAAACTCGGTCAGGGTGGCATGGGGATGGTACTCAAGGCTGAGCACAAGCGGATGAAACGCGTCGTGGCGATCAAAGTTCTGTCGCCGGCCGTCATCAAGGACGAGCAGGCCCTCAGACGATTTCATCGCGAGGTTGAAGCCGCGGCGAAGCTGGAACATCCCAACATCGTTGCGGCCTACGATGCCGATGAAGCGAACGGGACACACTTCCTGGCGATGCAGTATGTCAACGGCACAGATCTGTCGGCTTTTGTGAAGAAGCTCGGACCGTTGCCCGTCGACAGGGCTGTGAATTGCATTCTTCAAGCTGCGCGAGGTCTGGAATATGCGCACAGGCGAGGTGTCATTCATCGTGACATCAAGCCCGCCAATCTGCTGATCGATCAGGAAGGAATGGTCAAGATTCTCGATATGGGTCTCGCTCGGATCGATGATTCCGTCGGCAGCGATTCCGAAGGGGCAGGGCTGACGTCGACCGGGACAATCATGGGGACTGTCGACTACATGTCACCCGAGCAGGCCATGGACTCAAAGTCGGCCGACGCGCGCTGCGACATCTATTCGCTCGGATGCACGCTGTACTACCTGCTGACCGGCAAAGCCATGTACACGGGTGATACGATCATGAAAAGATTGATCGCACATCGTGAGTCGCCAATTCCTGTCATCGAGGGGATAAGTGACGATCCATCGCGATTAACAAAGACTCGCGACAGTCGGCTTGCGTCTCTCAATTCACTCTTCAGCCGCATGGTCGCGAAAAGGCCGGGTGATCGGTTTCAGTCGATGACTGAGGTGATTGCCGAGCTGGAATCCTGCTGGCCTCGCGAACTGTCATCCGTGGAAGCCGCTACTGTCACATTTGTGCAATCAACTGCAACTGCCGATGAAGACGATGCGACAAAGTTGGGGGATGCAATGATTTCGCATCTCAGTGCGAATTCGACGTCGAATCTTTCGCAGCCAGTCACCGCAGATCGCGTCGCTGGGGTACCCTCAACGAATGTTCGAACAGAGACGCCGATGCGAGGTTCAAAGGCTGTTGTGTCCCTTGGCATAATGCTGGCAGTTGTGGCGTTCTTCGTTGTCGTACCGATGATTGTCAACCGTCAGCAGCGCGATGATTCGACCGATGCAAACCCGGGCGATCGTGGTGCCGCGGTGTCCATCGATTTTGATGCGGAACGTCAGGTGGCTGAGCGATTACTGAAGCTTAACAAGGGGAAGACGTATCTGGCCAACGACAAGACGGACTGGGTACTGGCGTCCCCGTTGCCGCCGGAGCCGTTCCATGTTCACGATGTCGGTTTCGTGCAGTCGGATGTGACAGATGAGGATATCGCATTGCTGGCCGGATGCCGTGGACTGAAAAGGCTGGACCTGCGTCTGAACCCCAGGGTCACGGCGGCCGGATTGCAGAAGCTCGGATTGCAACCGCAATTGGAGATACTGCTTCTGGATGACACATCATGTGCTCGTGAGAGGTTACAGTTTCTGACCAACTACCCTCGCGTGAAGGTGCTTTCAATCAGCGGCGAATGTCCTGAAGGACTGTTTCAGTCGTTGCCGAATTGCCCGGAACTGACAATGCTAACGACGCCATATCGCCCCGGTTGTGTCGGCGACAGGGGAATGGAAACGATTGCGCGGCAATGTCCAAATCTGCGATCGCTTGCCATCAACGATGATCGGCCGCTTGTGATGGCACCGTTATCACGACTGCAAGCATTGCAGCAGCTCTATTGCTATGGTTCGCAACTGAGCAGCGACGCGATGAACTCGCTGGCTGGGTTACCTGAATTTCAGGCTTTGAGCATTGAGCTACCTACCCCTTCGTGCATGTTACGTCTCGAAAAGATCGGTAAACGGATCCGCAAACTCTCGCTTCGCAATCAAGTGGGCCTGGGACCAGAATCACTGACCGACAGATCCGACTGGCAGCAGATAACGAGCTTGGCCGAACTACAGGAGCTGACGATCATGGGGACGATCTCGGTCGATGCTTACCTGTTGCGAGACGTAGCTGGCTTGCCGCGACTAACTGCTTTCCACGTATACGGCGAGTTGCCTCCCGAGTTTCACAGCAAACTCCGTCGATACACGGCAGACGACATCGCCACGTTCCGCCAGACGCGACCTGATGTCGAACTTCACATCGATGGTCAGGAGTACGCTGCTTCGAAGTAGTATTTGGGATATGAGCCAGACTACTTCGATGGATCTGGACCGTCACGTATTTCGATAACCGATCCAAAGAACTTGTGCTGTCCCGGCGATGGCAATTGCAAACGATAGGAGAGCAGCAATTGCGTAGGGCATCCCTTGCGGTGTCAGCATCAGCGGAACACATGCAAGCAGGACCAGAAGGCTGGTGACAGAGAATGAAGCATGGTTATCAATTTGAAAGTCGTTGTCGTGAACGATGATTTCCGAGGCACAAGCAACGAGAACGATCAGAGCGACAGTAACAATCAAGTCCATGATTGCGGAGACCAAGAGGAGGCGTCCAAAGTGATGTAACTGCCATGGCCTTCTTGGAAAGTCGCCAATTTCCCCATCAATACGCTTCATGATCTTGACGTTGTCGTTAAACTCCGGGTGCCCCCAGATGAAATTGGGAAGGTAACTATCTGGATTTGGCTGAAGTTGTCCGGGGCCTGGAACAGGTGCCTCCCGATACGAGAACGGCCATCCGTTAGAAAATCGCAGGACTGATGTACCTCCGGGACCAAAAAAGATCCGGCATTGGAAGTTGAGCCATGCCATGGTTCCCAGCACCAGGCCGACGAGAATGCACGTCACTGGATGCAACATGTACCACCGTTTGTCAAACACGCGTCTCCCCTTGACCTCTTTTCTAAGCGCGTCGCAGACCCAACGCACAATGACAACTCATGGTGCGGCACAGTTCGAGCCATCGCCATTTTTCAGATTCTGTACATCCTATCTCAGCAAACTCTGCAGATCATGAGTTCGCAACTCGGCTGCAATCATCCAATCCAGGGCCCTTGCTGCGGCTTAAAACAAAGAGCAGTGGCTCGTCTTCAAATTTCGTTCATGTTCCCTTCATTGCATAGAAGACATCGGAGCGGAGTACGTACTTCACCCCGGACACGACGGGCGTTCCCTCGTGCCAGCGCTGGTGCCGAAACAGTAATGCCGTTCCTGTGGCTGGGATCACGATGAGGTCTCTCTTTTCCTGACGGTCGTTGACGTCGATGTAATCGTTGAAAGTTGTAGACCCTCCGACGCAGTCATCGTTGAGATAGATCAGGTAGGACAATTTGCTCTGGTGCCCTGACTCGCTGGTGGCGGTACCGTCCATGTGCCGTTTGAATTGCTGCCCGGGAAAATACCGATAGATCCGCAATCGCGAATCGACTCCACAGGCAACCTGGCCGTCGAGTTCAGGGAGGAATGATTGAATTCGCGCCCACATGTCGTCAGCCAGTTCAGCGTCATTAAATGCCACGCGATCATTGTTCCGAATGTGTGTCTTCATCACCGGACCGTTTGATGTCCGCACGGAGGCAGGCTCAAACCCCAGCGATTCAGCTCGAGCGATAATCTCGCGGCATTCATCACCGCCGTACACGTTCGACACCGTAAAGATGCCGGCGTCAATCTGTTGAAGTTGTTGAATCATCTTCCTGTCACCTTTTCCTCTTTGAAACAGGATCTTCTGCCTCGCCAGTCTTCGTGATCGTCGCATGCTTCGTGTTGGATCACGTCCTGATGACATCAGGAAAATAGAAAGATCCGCGATTGGCGCTCGCTCATTTCAACGGTTTCCGCTTCACATTGAGCGGATCCCATCCCGGCAGATTCCAAAACCGCTCCAGACCGAGTTCCTCGTATAGCACAAAATCGCTGCTGAACATCGGGTACATCCCCGTGATATTACATTGGAAACCACGCAGCAGCACGGACATTTGCTCCTTTTCAAGAAATGGCGGAGCAAAGATCAGGAATGCATCGAGTTTCGATTCCTAGCTGACTTTGGCATGGAAATTGACCGCGTTGCCATAACAAAAAGGACATTCTCCACGAAGGCGTTCTGCCATGTGCTTGATGGCAAAGGTCCAGGCTTCGTCTTTGGATTCAACTGAGATCATCAGTTCAGGACGCCCCAGTATCCAGTCGGGATGTTCAACGGCAGACAAGCCAAAGGTGAATCCGGTCAAGATCACTTTTTCCGGCCGGTTCTTGTAAATGAAGACGAAAACGTCGGGCAAGTTACTGTCAGATGACTTAATCTTCCGGATCACGTCTTCGGATCGGCCAGTCACGCGATCCAGATGCGCAACGAATCATTCAGCGTTGTTCATGGTCCCCACTTGACTCAGCGAAGAATGTGATCGTGTTCACTGTTCGCGATATTTGTTCATTTTGAATGGTCCGGAATCGCAGAAGTGAACGCTCAGAAGTTGTGATCATGCGAGTATACGGATTCGCCCCTGGGGACGGGGCCACTGGCGTTGGTGAAAATCAGGCGGTTACCGAACGGATCGATCAGCAGCATATCAAGGCTTCCCCACGGTTGCTCGGCGACTCCAAGGTCGTGTTTTGTGACCCCCGCTGGATAATCTTTGGCGACCAGTTGCGCCACGTATTCTTCGATCTTGTCTGTGTGGAGTTTCACCGCCGCACCCGGGCACGCATCACCGCTATGCATCGATAAGTGCAATACACATTCGTCCAGCGAGACCTGCATGTAGAAGGCTCCCGTGGACCGGTTCCCCCAATCGAGACTGAAACCGAGGAAGTCCACATAAAACGCCTTCGCTTTGGCTTCGTCGAGAATCCTCAGGACGGGAATTGTTTTCGTAAACGGCATGGTCGCACCAGAGGGTTATTTGTGAGATGAACTGCGCCAGTCGAACACCGTAATGCACCTGACAACGATTCAAGGTCTTCGTAGAACGGACAATCTGTCCGTCACTTTCCGAATCAGTCGTATATCAATCGTATTCCTACACAGGATTGCCCTGGAAGTTCAATAACGACAGCGAAGCACGGCCTCACGTCGATTCCCAAGCGTCCGGGGGCAACCGCTCCCGACACGAGGCCCGCTTGCTGTCGGATTACCGTGTGAACGCTGATCAACGCTCCAACCTGAAGGCAACTGCGTACCGGCTGATGGTCCATTGCTCTTCAAGCCGTACACCCAATCCTGCGCTCGTTCCTGCTAGTGCAGGCCGGACTGTACCCGGCTCGCTTGTCTACAATCCCCGCTGCTTGCCCGCTCGACAGGGTTTGGGTATCGTTTAGTTGCTGGTGCTTCGCCAGCTTACGGAAATTGAAGGTGGCCAAGGATGTCCGAAGGTGTGGGTGATTTATCATCGCACATCGCTTCGTCTATGTGGATCTCTGCAGACTCGACGAAGGTGAAGCACGCCAGAACCCGCCCAGACAGCCCGCCTGACGCAATTCGATCCCGGACGAGAGGATTCAACATGATGATTCGGTTGGCATCTTTCTGCCTGCTTGCCCTGATGACCTGTAATCTGTTTGCCCAGTCAGCCGATCCGCTGGACTGGCCGTACTGGCGTGGCCCCGAAATGAACGGGATCTCGCGCGAAAAGGGCCTGCCCGATTCGTGGTCTCCCGATGGTGAAAACCTGATCTGGAAAAGCGAAGAACTGGGGACTCGTTCCACGCCGATCGTCATGAATGGCAAACTGTACACCTTGGTTCGACATAACCCTGCCACAACCACAGAAGCCGAAAAGGTGATCTGCGTCGATGCGGCCACGGGTGAGAAGAAGTGGGAAAATCGCTTCAACGTCTTCCTGTCCGACGTTCCTGACACACGCGTCGGCTGGTCCAGCGTCGTCGGTGATCCTTCCACCGGTCACGTCTTCGCCCTGGGGGTCTGTGGATTCTTCCAGTGCCTGGACGGTGAAACAGGAAAGACGATCTGGTCACATTCGATGAGCGAAGAATATGGCCTGCTGAGCACCTATGGGGGCCGAACCAACTTCCCGATCATTCATGAGAATCTGGTCATCGTCAGCGGTGTCGTGATTGGCTGGGGCGAAATGGCTCGTCCTGCCTACCGTATTATTGCGTTCGATAAGCGGAATGGTCAGGCCGTCTGGTTCCAGAGCACTCGCCCGCTTCCCGAAGATACAACGTACAGTGCGCCAGCAATTGCGGTCATCAACGGACAGACTCAACTGGTTGTTGGCAGCGGCGATGGCAGCGTCTATGGTTTCCAGCCACGTACCGGCAAACAATTGTGGAACTACGACGTTTCGCCGCGCGGTATCAATGCTGCGATCACGTTTGTCGGCAATACAGTCCTGTGTGGTCACAGCGAAGAAAACCTGGACGACACCGCGATGGGTGCCTTGTTCGCACTCGACGTGACAAAGACCGGCAACATCACGAAGTCGGGTGAGATCTGGCGAACGAAGGAACAGTTCATCGGTAAGACGGGTCCGCTGGTCATCGGTGACCGAGTCTACTCTGTCGACGACGGCGGGATCTTCTATGTCAACGATCTGAAGACGGGGGCTCTGGTTGGTAAGACCAAGATTGGAACGATGGGACGCGGCAGCCCGGTTTATGGCGATGGCAAGATCTATGTCATCGACGGAAACGGTCGCTGGTTTATCTTCGCTCCCGATGAAGCAAAAGGTGTGAAGAAGATTCACTCGCTGCGCCTGGAACATGGCGACGTGAATGCGTCACCGATTATTTCGCACGGTCGAGTTTACATTCCCTGTGAAACGATGATGTACTGCATCGGGCTGAAGGATAAGAAGCCAACAGCAGACCCGATCCCGCCGATGGCGCAAGAAACGCCACGCGAAAACGACATGAAGCCGGCTCAGGCCTTGATTGTCCCCGTCGAATCGCTGCTGAAGCCCGAAAACAAGCAGGATTTTTCCGTCCTGCTCTACAATGCGAATGGACAGTTCCTGTCTGTTGCCAAGCCTGCCGACGTCAAGTTTTCGATCCAGGGGCCTGGGAAAATTGACGAATCGGGCAAGTACGTCGGTCCTGGTGGCAACGTGCATGCCCCAGTCATGGTCAACGCTGAAGTCGGCGAATTGAAAGCTCAGGCACGCATCCGCGTTATCCCCGAAATCACCAAGGCAACACCCTGGTCATTCGACTTCAACGATGGGCAGGTTCCTGTAACCGGGGTTGGAATGCGATACCGTCATATTGCCATCGATCTCGATTACTTCACCGCACTGAAGAAAGAAGATCCGCTGGCGGCCAAGCTGTACATCTATCTGACAACCCAGTTCACCAACGTCCCTGCTCCCAAGGCAATCTTCGACGATTCAACTCCCGCTCAGTTGTTTACTGCTCTGAAGCGTTACCTGGGATTGATCGAAGCCATCACGACTCAGGATCAGGGAAAAGAGAAGCTCGATCCATCCCTGAAGCGATTGCAGGCGGATGGCGTGATCGCCAAGTTTGAATGGACTGGAAACGAAAAGATTCCGACACAGTTGGCTGTCGAAAAGGGAACTCGCAAAGTGACGGGGAACGGGGTGATGTGCAAGATCACTACGATTCCACGCGGAACGAAGAGTCAGGGATGGCTGGGGCATCCTGGTTCCAAGGGATATGTCGTCCAGGCTGATTTCATGGCAAATCAGGTCGATGTCGGTGCTGACGCTGACAAGAACTCGAAGCTGCCGGACTTTGGCGTCAACAATCAGCGCTATCGGCTGGCACAACTCGGCGCGGCCCAGCAGTTGAAGCTGTATTCATGGTTCCCACATGATCAGAAGTCACATGAAGTACCATTCGCCTGGCAGGCGGAAGAATGGTACACGCTGAAGCTGGTTGTCACTGTCGAAGAACGAGATGGTCAGACCGTCTCTGTCTGCCGCGGTAAGGCCTGGAAGAAATCCGATCCAGAACCCAAGGACTGGTCCATCGAATGGACTGATTCGCCTCCTAACCTGACAGGCAGCCCCGGACTGTTCGGGAATGCCAAGGATTCGGAAATCTTCGTTGATAATGTTTCGGTGGTTCCTCAGTAATTGTTCTCGAAAATTGGCCCTCACTCGCGTCGGGTGAGGGTCGCGATAAACTCCTTCGAAAATGGAATGCGGCAGATGCCGCACTGGCTGTCCGCATCAGACTCCAACGCGACCTGTTCAAAAGACGGTTCGCCGAAGCAGTCCGAGTTTCCCAAAGGAATCCGTTATGAAGTCTTACTCACTCGCCGCTGCAATCGCTCTGATTGCGACCGGTCTCGCCTCGGCCGCTGACAAGTTCAACCCGACCGATGAATTGGTGACAGCTCTCAGCAAGATGAAAGTCGGTAAGTACGACTTTCCGCAGTGGGGCGGATCGCCTCACCGTAACAACACTCCCCCAGGAGAAAACATTCCTCACGAATGGAATCTCTCGACGGGCGAAAACGTTCTCTGGGCGATGCCCCTGGGGTCACAGACCTATGGCAACCCCGTTGTCGCAAACGGCAAGGTGTTCGTTGGGACCAACAACACCAACGCCTACCTGAAGCGATATCCCTCGAAGATCGACCTCGGTTGCCTGATCGCTTTCGAAGAAAAGACCGGCAAATTCCTGTGGCAAGCCTCGTCACCAAAGCTCCCTTCGGGTCGCGTCAATGACTGGCCGATGATGGGGATCTGCTCGACCGTTTATTGCGACGATACACGCTTGTGGTACAACACCAGCCGCGGAGAAGTCCTGTGCCTGGACGTTGAAGGATTTCACGATGGTGAAAACGATGGTCCGTTCAAGGCCGAACCGAACGAGAACAAAGACGAAGCTGACATCATCTGGCGTTATGACCTGATGGGTGCTCTGGGTGTGTTCCAGCACAACATGTGTTCCTGCTCGGTCACCTGTGTCGGCGATTACTGCTTCGTCATCACCGGCAACGGTGTCGATGACGACCACATCAACATTCCGCAACCCAATGCCGCCAGCTTCATCTGCCTGGACAAAAACACTGGCAAGCTGTTGTGGAGCGACAAGTCACCCGGAACAAACATTCTGCACGGTCAGTGGTCCAGCCCATGTGCGTTTGAAGTCGGCGGGCAGGCACAGGTCGTGATGGGTGGCGGCGACGGCTGGATTTACAGCTTTGATCCTGCTGGCGATGGCAAGGGCGGTCCCAAGCTGCTCTGGAAGTTTGATGGTAACCCAAAAGAATCCATCTACCTGCTGGGTGGCCGAGCGACTCGTAACCACATCATCGGGACGCCGGTCTTCTACGATGGCTACGTCTATGCAGGAGTTGGTGAAGACCCCGAGCACGGCGAAGGGATCGGCCACTATTACTGCATCGATCCGACCAAGCGAGGTGACCTGAGCCTCGAACTGGCTGTCGACAAGGATGGGAAAGAAATCCCACCACGACGACTGCAGTGCGTTGATACGAAGAAGGGTGAAAAGGCAATTCCAAATCCGAAGACAGGAGCGGTCTGGCACTACGATTCTGTCGACCGAAACAAGAACGGCAAGATCGACTTCGAAGAAACAATGCACCGTACAATCGGCAGCGCTGCGATCAAGGACGACCTGCTGTTCATCACCGACTTCGCCGGGCTGGTTCATTGCATGGATGCCAAGAAGACCGAAAACGGCAAGCCAGTGGTTTACTGGACTCATGACATGTTTGCAGCGGCTTGGGGTTCGGTGCTGATCGTGGACGGCAAGGTGTATGTCGGCGACGAAGATGGCGACATCACCGTCTTCGAACTGTCGAAGAAGCTGAACATTCTGGCTGAAAACAACATGATCAACTCGGTCTACAGTACCCCGATCGTGGCCAACAACACGCTGTTCATTTCGAACAAGAGTACGTTGTTTGCGATTAAGGAAGGGGCCAAGCTGAAGGGCGGTGTCAAGCAGGGGGCAACCACAGGCGGCGCTGCTGAATAGTGAGCGTCGCGCCGGAACATGGGTTAGACGCTGCAGTATGATGCCGCGGGATGCCCATGTGAATTGGATGCGGTCTGGAACCCTACTGGTTGACGACAAACGGTAAAGACGAGACGGCCCTTTCGGGCCGTCATTTTTTATTCAGCAGCTGGACACGGCATACATCATGTAGGGCAATTGCCGTTTTGAAACTGGGCGCGATAGATAGAAGCGTCGGTCATGAAGTCAAGTGGAAGAGACGGACAAGAATGTCCGTCCTACCTGGCGTTACCACGCCACCCACTTGACACATCATGGGGACAACTGATTGTTGATGATGATGTGTCCCGTTGACGAATTGACCGGTATCGAGAACGTCGTCGGAGTATTGGTAATCGTGTTGCTCGTCGTTCCGTACAACTGGATGGTTGGTGTCACCGATGTAAAGACGATTCCGCGGTGGACTGTCAGGTCTGTAGAAAGCAGGTTGATAGTGTTCCCCTCGATCTGCAGCTGAGAACTGGCAGCGACACTGTCAAACAGCATTCCCGTGGTTCCGCCAGCTTCGTCGGTAATCGTGTTGGTGTGAACAAACGTACTGCTGATTCCTCCCAGTGCGAATCGTAGACCGATTCCGTTGACGCCTTTGAAATCAACTCCGTTGTTATCAACCTGTACGGAAGACGTGGAACCGGCGTTCACCATGACGCCCGTCCCCTGCGATGAGTTGAACGTCATCAGGTTCTGCGAGATACGAGTATTCAGGGCGTCCGTCGCCGAAGAATCAATCATGTTGACACCGGTCATGTTCGCCGCACCAGCCGTCAGCACGTTGCGCGTCACAGCCGAAGAGAGGGGACCGTTCCATTGGATATCCACGAGCGACATGCCGCTTCGATCTCCCGTGATCGTGCTGTGATTGACCGTTGTTGCCAGAGAAGCACCAATGCCGCTTCCCTGATTCTTGAACAGGATCGGTGTCCCGTTGTGATCAACAATCAGAGTCTGATCAACCAGCCATTGATAGGAACCCGCAGCCGTTGCCAGGCCGCGGATCGTGCCGCCGCCGATTGCTCCGTTGTTCTGCAGTTGCGAGTTTGTGATCATCAGCACCAGGTCATTTGTCGCGTCAATCGCATATCCCGTGGAACCGGTGATCCGCAGTCCGTTGTACGTGGCCTGAGCATTACCCGTCGACTGGATTCCGGTCCCGTTGGTCGTGAAATCCATCCAGTTCAGAGCCACGGTGCCCGTATTGTTCAGGATGGCACCTGTTGTCGTATTCTTGATTGTTCCACCCGATCCATAAGCACTGGTGCCATTGACCGAAAACAGACCCGTGTTCTGAATCAGGCGAATCCCGAATGGACCACCGTCGGTTGATACAGAGGCCAGGTTCACATTGATTGTTGAGTTCTGAACATCGACTGCACCGGCTCCCACGGATGTCAGTGTACCGCCCGAGATCGTCAGCTTATTGAGATTTCGGCCGTACAATCCGACGTTGTTTGTCGAGTTCACCGTCAGCTTGGTCATCGTGATTTCACCAGATGACGTGGTCAGCGATACGGAAGGTGTTGCGGCAGTGGACGTGACGTTCAGATCATCAAACTTGATCGTGGCACCACTGGAATTCACATTCACGCCGTTCCCCACCGGTTGAGTGATCGTGGTCGTTCCCGTGAAGTTGTAATCGTTGCCAGTGCTTCCTCCCACGATCGCGACTCCGGATCCCTGCGTCTGTGATGCCGTGAACCCGGCAACATTGATATCGGCTGCGATGTTGTTCAGTCGCAGTCCTGCACCGCCGCTCGATGTCACCGTCGTGTCATGAATATCAACACTTCCACCGGTGAAGTTCGACAGAGTGATGGCATCAGATTGTGACCCTGTCACATTGGCTGACAGGACAAGGTTGGGAAGTCCGCCCACAAAGCTGATCCCGTTACCTGTCGCTGTATTGATCGTCAGGTTCTGCAAGACAACGCTGCCGCTCGAGTTGTTGAATCGAACGGCGTCACCCGTCACGTTCTGGAATGTCATGTCTCGAACGGTCACACCGGAAACACTCGTCCCTGTCAGTGCATTTCCGTTGTTGTTGATAATCTTGAACCCGCCGACGGTTGAGTCATCAGCCATCGTAATGGCCGCACCCGCGACGCCGCTGAAGATCGGAGTCGCTCCGCCTACAACTTGCGTCGGCAGATGAACCGTGCCTCCACCATCGAGAGCGATTGGTTGATGGCTTCCGTCACCCAGCAATTGTTGACCCTGCGTC
>CAXBSB010000093.1:0-27215 GCA_963977965.1 uncultured Schlesneria sp. | reverse complement strand
AGCCGTATGCGGTAGCGCCGCACGTACGGATCTGTGCGGGGGGCGGTCAGCAATGACCGTCCCTACCGCAATTCCATATACCACCAACATATATGGACCTGCCCCCTTCCCCGAGCTCCGAAACACTCGGACTTGGCCCTGCTCTTCTCACCAGCAGCAATTAATTCAACTCGACAACCAGTTGGCAATCGTGCAGGCCGGTTGCCTCGGGGTGCCGCCACCAGACATAGCCATCATTTCTTCTGGCTGGGGCGCCCCGGTTGCGCATCGTCTTTTTGAATCGCGTCCTCGTTAGCGGCATTGTCACGCGTCAGAAGTGAAAGAAACTGTGAGTCACTGACCTTCTTTTGGGAAATCTGACGAACTTTGCCGTCGCACATCAAGATCAGGACCAGATCCTGCTTCTGGGCCAGAGCAGCTTTGGAATGAGCTTTGTCGACAACAAGGCCGCCCGGCTTCGTCCACGGTTGAGCAGTGGATGGCCCGGCTTCCACAGCCATGATCGTATTTGATGTTCCATCCGACACGTCGCGGGTGGTTGATGCGATCCGCAGCACCGGAGGGTTGGGTGCACCAAATGGCAATTTCGTTCCCGCCGGTCCAACAGCAGTAGCACCGGGTGATGGTCGCAACGGTCCATTGGCGCTGAAGGGACCTTCCTGCCGTGGCTCTGCGATTCCGGGCTGACCCGATGACTTCAACCCGCCAACGTTGATCGGCTGACCTGGTGGCTTAAACCCACCGACGTCAACAACAGGGCCTCCGGTGCCAAAAGGGCCTCCCTTGGGTGGGGAATCTCCAGGGCCGGGCTGACTCAGCGACTTAGGCGGAGCAGACCCCCCGGGAACTGCAGGAGCAACCGGTGCTAGAGCCTTTTCTGGCTTCGCTGAGACTATTCGAGCTGACACGGGAGGCGGATCAGCAAACAGGAACTGACCCTGATCAGCCGGTCCCAGCAAAACATGGAAACACGTCTCGCCTGGTTTCGTCGCTCCCGCCGATTGGAAGACATCGGGCATTTCGGAAATCAACTTGGAATTTGTCGGACCATCCCACGGTTCGTCGAGGTTAAACTTCTTATACAAACCCTCGTGCCCCAGAAACGGGAGCAAGTGAACTCGCCAACTGAGACCCAGGCGGGTCTTTTGAGGATCGAGATCCTCGTGCCCGTCGGCGACCGGAAACAATCGATAGGCTTCGTGATAAAGATGAAAGGCTTTGCCAATTTTCGTCAGGTTCGCCTGGCGCTGCTCCAATGGGTTGGCCCCCGATCCATTGCCTGTCACTACCAGCAGCAGTCCCAAGCTCAAAACGACTTCCCGATTCATGAGGATCATTCTCCAGTTCAAATGAAGTGAGCGGTCAAATCAAGCAAACTCAAATGAAGAGACGTGTAGGGTAGCAAGACAACTAACGACTGCCTAACTATCCTGTGAGTCTAAAGCGAACGACCCGCTGCTGCCAAACCGAATTCCGATGGAGTCGATGTCCGTCATTGGCGATTGTGCTTTCCGTCGCGAAACGAAATTCAACGCCCGACGGTTGGAATGTGAACCGTTTCCGTATCTGATAAAGGGGAGTCCATGGCCTGATGCCGTGGTTCAACCTGACAACGATCGCTTGCACCAGGGAGAATCGTCTGATGAATTCCGAAAAGACCGTACTTGCTGCCACCGGAACGGGCGTTCTCCTTCTTGCCGCGATTGGTTTGCACGCGGTTGGTCAGTTTGGAGGGGTTTCCAGAGAAGATGCACCTGTTGAAGCTGTCACTCTGGATGCTTCGAACTATGACGAGCATGCGACGGCTGGCAAAGAAGCTGATGCCATCTACGGCGATATTGCCTTGCGAAATGGTTTTTTGACAGCGGTGATCGCGCAGCCCCTGGCCACTCGTCATGCAAATATGACCGTGAAGGATGTTGCCGGAGCACTGATTGATTTCAGCGTTCGAGGTCAGACGGGCGGTGACCAACTCGCCGCTTTCTATCCCGGCCGCAAAAACTATTCGTACCGATCGGTCGCACCGTTGTCGCCATCAGGCAGTTCGTCCGTTGTCACAGTCAAAGCGGAAGGAAACGACGAACGTGCCGAAGCGGTGGTGGCTTATTCGCTCAACCAGAAGGATCGGTTTCTGACGGTGACTTCCACCTATACGAATCGTGGAGCGAATCCCGTGAAGGTAGCTCTGGAAGATGATTTCCGCGCCGATGGTGGCAAAGAAGATATGGCGAGGACTCCTGACGGGACCGTCAGTCAGTTCTGGCTGTACGATCGATTCTGGGGTCAGGCCTATGGGATTGATGCCGAAGGCTACAAGCTGCAGGTCACCAGCGATGCCCGTAACAGCGTAATTCGATACGAGAATGCTGCGGGTGAAACGTCGATCAAGCTGGCGCCCGGCGAATCGTTTGTCTTAAAGCGACGTCTGTATCCGGGAGCTACGATATTCGATGTCCAGGCTCTGGCAACAAAGGATGTTGTCCCCGTGTCGTTCTCAATTCGGACAGCGGAAGACCTGGGGTATCTGCAACTGGAGATTTCTCAGGACAAAAAGGTGCTGGGGATCGCTCGCCTGGATGCGACAGGAAAACTCAAGACTCACTTGCCCGTGGGAGCCTATTCAGCCCGGTTGTATTTCGTCGGAAACTCTGGTGGAACTTATCCGATCGAAGTCAAACCGAGTGGGAATGATTTCGATTTCGAATTGAATGTGCCGCGTGGACGAATTGCCGGGGCTGTCACAGATGCGGCGGGAGGCAAGATTCCTTGCAAGGTCGAATTGAAGCCGCTCGATGAAAAAATGCGTCTCGATTTTGGTCCGGATTCGGCTGACTATGCCGTGCGGGACCTGGTGTACACCCCGAATGGAAAGTTTGAGCAGACGGTTCCCGCAGGCAAGTATGCTGTCCGGGTCAGTCATGGTCCTGAATTCGACACGCTTGAGAGTGAGCTTGAAGTGAAGCCGGGTGAGACGGCTTCGTTTCATGGAAAGTTGATTCGCAGCGTCGATACGGCCGGTTGGGTCAGTAGCGATTTTCACAGCCATAGCACCCCCTCGGGAGATAATACGTCGAGTCAACTGGGGCGAGTTCTGAATCTGGTGTGTGAACACATCGAGTTCGCGCCCTGTACCGAACACAATCGCGTCAGCACGTATCAGCCACATATCAAGACGCTGGGAATCGAAGCGTTTTTCTCGACGGTATCCGGGATCGAGTTAACCGGGGTTCCCTTGCCGCTGAATCATCAAAACGCATTTCCGATGAAGTACACACCACGTGTTCAGGATGGTGGTGGTCCCACAGCGGGACCGGATCTGGAGTCACAGATCGAACGTCTTGCTCTGTGGGATCAGCGGAGTGAAAAGCTATTGCAGGTGAATCATCCCGACATGGGCTGGATGTTCTATGACAAAAATGGCGATGCCAAGCCCGACGCTGGTTTTGAGCGGGCGTTCCCGTTCATGGATGTGGTTGAGATTCATCCGATTGACCATGTTCTGGAACTCGGTCCGACTGCAAATCGCGGGACGACGAAGTTTCACAACACGATTTTCAACTGGCTGCAGTTGTTGAACCAGGGTTTTCGGATTTATGGCGTCGTGAATACGGATGCGCATTACAACTACCACGGGTCGGGTTTCCTGCGAAACTGGATCCAGTCGTCGACCGATGATCCCGCAAAGATCGACTACATGGAAATGGTTCATGCTGCAGAACAGGGCCGGGTGGTGATGTCGAACGGTCCGTATCTGGAAGTGACGGCCAGTGAAGTTGGCAAGCCTGAAAAAGTCGTCTCAGGTCAGGATTTGAAAGCTCCCAGTGGAAAGATCGCGCTGAAGGTTCGTGTTCAGTGCCCGAACTGGCTGGATGTGAACCGGGTGTTTGTTCTGGTGAACGGTCGAATTCATCCGTTGCACAACTATTCTCGCCAGAACAATGCGGATGCGTTTCGCAGTGGGGTTGTGAAGTTTGAGAGGACTCTTGAGCTGGAGTTGAAGGGGGATGCTCACATCGTGGTCGCGACAGGGCATTCTGGTGGAAAGCTCGGGGCAGTCTACGGCCCGACGTATGGAACGGCTCAGCCCGCGGCACTGACGAATCCGATTTTCGTGGATGTTGATGGAAATGGCTTTCAGCCCAACAAGGATACACTGGGCTCTCCACTTCCCGTGAAATATCCCACGAGTAAATAATCTCATCTGGTGTCGAAGCGAGGTCTCAGGTTGGTAAGGGGTGGAGCATGCCCGAGCAGAGCCGATCGTCGCACACTTGTTCTTCAAGTATTGCGGTTGGCCTGCTGGTCGGTCTAGTCCGTTTCTATCAACGATTCCTTTCTCCGCACAAAGGATTCTGCTGTGCACACCGCGTGTTACATGGTGGACAGTCGTGTTCGGTGGCGGTGAAGTCGATCTTGCTGGAACAGGGAGCGTGGTTGAGTTGGAAGGAAATTTGGCAGCGTTTTCGCGAATGTCAGGTGGCAGCACGCACACTACGAACGGTGCGCCTTGCGAAGTTGCCGATTGCGGTCGCCGCTGGACAGACCACTGCTGAACTCGAATCAATCACAGAAGCTTCCCAAGTTGAAGCAAGCGCCGCGAGTTCTCGCAACGCAGTTCCTCGCCTGTGCCTGGACTCCGCGTGTTGCTGTGGTTCGTGCGGCCCCGGATTCTGGATTTAATTAAAGGGCGACGGGCTTCATTTCCCCCAGATCAAGGGAGGGCCATCGAGGTGTTTGGTATGGCGATCACGAAATTCAAAAAATCGTGAGTCGGCAGCTTGCTGAGCGGCCATCGTGGCAGCTCCGAAGCGGATCGCCTGGCGGATTTGGTCGTCCCCGCCAGTTCCCAATGATTTCACCGTATCAGTGATTTGCTGGATACGCGGGTCCTTGGTGATTTTTGCCTCCGCGTCAGGTCTTGGTTTGGTTCCGTCCTGTGATTCACGATGAGACCAGATGACTTCCCACGAACCATCTGGCATTCGTGCGCTGAATGCTGTCTGAACAACCGCCTTCAGTCCGTCTGTCTGCACTTCAACCCGAGTGGCTCGCAGACCTCGGACAGACTCGGCATCCGCGGATTTCGTGGCCGATTTCAGCCAGTCCTTGTTTTCGGTGGTGGGTGAGGCCGAGCGAGGTTCACCGGTCAATTCTTTCAGGAGCGAGTCCACTTGAGAGTTGAGAGTCCGAGTCAGGAGCGGTGCCAGATCGATGGCCTGCTGGTTGCCATCTGTGCGAATCAGCAAATCGCCAGTCCCCTGGAAGTCGAGCGGTTTTCCGAGGGTATACTCGACAACAGCCATTCGCGCAGCCCACTCGTGATCGCTTTGAGGTCTCGGCCCCACTCGATCGGAAAGATCTGGCGGATTTGCCGTGAAATCAACTTTGCGCTGCGTCAACTCCTTCTGCAGGTCCTGCTGATCTCGTGATTCGACATTCGGCAGGTATTCGCTAAAGGCCCACATGGCAATCCGCTTTCGGTCCACAGGGGCAGGTGAAATGCGACTGATGGTGTCTCGTTCGAGTTCCAGCCAGACGAACTGAGGTGCGGCAGGCGGTTTTTCACGCTGCGATTCGGCTCGTTCGAGTTCCTGCTTCAGAAAGAAGGCGAGACCAGGTTGTTCGACCGGTGCAGCCAGACGCTTGTTCAAGCGTTCGATCAACTGGTGATTCGCCTGCTTTTGCAATTCCGTCTCGGCGGCAGTTGCCTTCAGGAAAAGATCAGGCAAATGCTTCTGCAGCCATTGGCGTTCTGTCGCGACAATTATCGGCCCCTTGGGCGGTGCTGACGCAATGACCCCGCGAATAACTTTCCCCGACTTCAAGCCGATGGCGTCGACTGTCAACTGAGAGATCGGCACCGGTTTCGTCTGGGCAGTCAGTGCGGAACCTGTTGTTGGTAATAGAATTATGGCGAGTGTTATGGAGCGAAAGATGGACATTGAGAATCCAGTCGTTCTTTTTTTCGTCCAAGGCAAGTGTTTGATTCTACTGGAAGAAACGAATTCCCGTGCGCGATTTCAATAATCGTAAACAGAATCCGGCACTCGATGCGAGTTGGTCCCAAAATGCAATGATTCCGGTAATCAGATGAAATTGTCCTGAAATGTATGTCTTTTCCGTTGGAAATCCCTTTGGAGCGTTGACGGAAACACCGACAACTGGTGAGATTGTCGGATTGGCAATTTCTTATCATCGAAATCCACGTTGATTTGTGAAAAAACTGCGAATTCTTCGGAATTTCACAGTAGTTTTTGCCTGCCACAGTAGTTCTTGATTTGGTGTGTTCGACGGTTCGTTTTTCTGGGAGTGAAGATGCAAAAGAATGTGAGAGGTCAGCGCAAAGCTTTTACGCTGATCGAGTTGTTGGTGGTGATTGCGATCATCGCCGTGTTGATCGCCCTGCTGTTGCCCGCAGTTCAGCAAGCTCGCGAGGCGGCTCGCCGTACTCAGTGCAAGAACGGTTTGAAGCAGATGGGGCTGGCGCTGCACAACTATCATGACACGCTGAACAAGTTCCCTGCCGGGGCACTTCGTGGAAATGGTTGGGGTCACAGTTTCTGGATTCCTCTGTTGCCGTACATCGATCAGGCACCGATGTATAATCAGTGGAGCTTTACGACTGGTGACGAAGGCTGGACGAATAGCGGTAATCCGAACATCAACGTGATTGGTGGAAAAACCCTCCCCGTTGCATTGTGTCCTTCCAGCCCACTGAAGACGAACGTAAATGCCCGTGGTGACCAGAATCAGCCGATTATGGCCGCTCAATACATGGGGATCGGTGGGGCTGAAAACCGGGGTAATTTCAACAACAGCAACAATACGACGCGGCAGCAGGGGAATACGAATGTTGGTATTTATTCCAATGCAGGGATGATGCCAATCGATGAAACCCTCAACATCAGGGACTGTACCGACGGGACATCCAACACGCTGTTGATGGGTGAGTGCAGTGGGATTATTGCTGACCCTGCAAATCTCAACAACCGAGGCGACTGCCGACCAGGTGCCACATGGGGTTGGGCGATGGGGACGCATTCAAGCTGGGGAAGCATTGCTGCAGGTAATCTGAGTGCCGATGCAGGGCCGGGTGGTGTCGGTGTGATTCGCTATGCTCCGAACTCCAACGTTTTGAACACCGATGGTTGTGCAGGTGGCGAAAATCAGCGACGTAACTGTCCGCTGACCTCGGCACATGTCGGCGGTGCCCACGTGCTGATGGGCGACGGAACAGTGCGGTTTGTGTCGAACAACATCGACATGATTACGCTGACGTATCTCGCCGTTCGTAACGATGGTCAGCCCGTTGGCGACTGGTGATCTGGATTGACGTATTTGAAGTTTGATCAGGCCTGTGCCATCGCCAAAGCGTTGGCACAGGTTTTTGTTATTCCGGGCTAGTGCAGATCCTGTTCACTGAAGTGGACAGAGCAGATTCTTTTCAACAGGGATTCGAGACACATGACAGCATTTCAGGGCTTTTCGGTACCCGTTCGATCATTCTTCGCGTTTGCAGTGTTGGGACTGCTGGCGACATCGGGTTGCGGTGGTGGTGCGGAAGGTGACAAATTCAAGGGCGACCGCGGAAGTGTTTCCGGGACGATCACCTATAAGGGAGCCCCAGTCCCAGCCGGATCATCGGTCGTGTTTCAAGCTGCTGCTGGTTATACAGCAGGTGGCAAGACGAATGAGAAGGGTGAATACACCCTGAGCTACGAAGGTAAATCAGTGATGCCTGCTGTCGCGTACACGGTTCAGGTCAGTGCCCCTGCTACTGCGCCGGCCACAATTGATCCTGCAAAGATGGGTCAGCCTTCGGCACCTGCCGCTGCACCAATTCCGGTGAAGTACAGTTCAGGTGCTTCGAGCGGCCTGGAATACACCGTGAAAGGTGGCGCCAACAAGGCGGACTTCGAATTGAAGGACTGAGTTAGCGCTCGCAATTCAATAATGCTCAAGACCTGGATCTCACACGGTGGGATCGCAGGTCTTGTTCATTTTGTGTATCGTCGGATGTGTCAGTCAGAGAATTTCGATTTAGCGGGCAGTCGTCAGGAATAGCCGCGTGGATCACAACGGATCGCCTCGAATCTGTTCACCAGAGAAGGCATGTCAGCGAGTGCTAAAACTGATGACATGCGCACTCCCTCGCGTGTTTGGTCTCTATGTGTTGATGGCCTTCTCACAGGTGTCGTGCAATTCGTCCAGTTCTCCACCTAAGGTGAATTACGTCAGTCCGCCGCAAGACTCGCCAAAAGAGTCTAAGTCAGACTCTACCGCTGCCGCGCAAAGTCTCCCTGAAACTTCCTCGGTCATTCCGCGTCCTTCACGGCCTGATGATTGGTTTGAAGATGTCACGGACCGATCCGGTATCAAGTTCACGTATCGCAATGGTCGCGAAAGTGAGAAGTACACGCTGCTGGAGTCTGTAGGTGGCGGTGTTGCACTTCTCGACTTCGATTGTGATGGGGATCTGGATATTTTCGCGACCGGTGGTGGAACCATTGGAGGGAACCCTGTTGCAACGGCGGGATTGCCCCCGGCGTTCTATCGCAACGATGGAGCATGGAAATTTGTGGACGTGACGACTGAAGTGGGCTTGGCCAAGGCGATGGATTACTCCATCGGCTGCAGTTGTTCGGACTTCAATCGAGATGGATTTCCCGATTTGCTGGTCACCGGGTATCCGCGATGTCGCCTGTATCAAAATACCGGACGCGGCGGTTTCGAAGAGGTTAGTACACAGGTCGGTCTCGGTTTTGAAGGGTTGCACACCGCTTCTGCATGGCCCGATGTGAACGAAGACGGCTGGCCCGATTTGTTTGTCGCCGGGTATGTCACGTTTGATTTGAAAGAAGGACGCAAGTGCGGTGATGACTTGCGAAAGATCAAGGACATCTGTGGGATCTGGCAGTATCCCTCGGCCCCTGATCGACTGTTCTTGAATCGACAAGGCAAGTGCTTCGAGGAGATTTCGCAGCAGGCCGGAATTCGAACTGATGGCAAGGGGCTGGGAGTCGTCGCGACAGACCTTAACGACGATGGCCACATCGATATCTATGTCGCCAACGATTTCACCACGAACCATCTTTATCTCGGTAAAGGAGACGCGACTTTCCGCGAAGTTGGTTTGATTTCTGGCGTCGCCAGCGATGAATTCGGCGTACCTCAGGGAAGCATGGGTGTCGACATCGGCGATTATGATGGTGATGGCCGAGGCGATATTTTCGTCACGAATTATCAGTTGGAAGACAATATTCTTTACCGCAACCAGGGGGATGAGAGCTTTCAGGTTCGAACGGGTCCGGCTGGCCTGCGAGATACGTGTCGTCCATACGTCGGATTCGGAACCGGCTGGGTCGATTTTGACAGCGATGGCTGGCTCGACTTATTCGTGTTGAACGGGCATGTGATGTATCACACCGGACACAGTCCCTATGAACAGCCCTCTTTCCTTTATCGAAACGATGCTGGAAAGCGATTTGAAAATCTCACTGACCGCGGGGGGCCGTATTTCAGCGTCCCGCATGTTGCTCGAGGAGCGGCTGTTGGTGATCTTGATGGTGACGGTGCTGATGACATGGTGATCGTTCACCAGAATGCACCAGTCACTATCCTGAGAAACAAGTTGACTCCCAAGCACTGGATTTGCATCGAACTGCGCGGAACGAAGTCTGAACCTTATGCCTGTGGGGCCGTCGTGACAATCGAGTACCAGGGACGCAAACTGGTACGACAACTGAAAAGCGGGGCTGGTTACCTTTCGCAGTTCGACCGTCGAATTCTGTTTCCCATGGAAAATGACGAACCCATTTCGTGCGATGTTCGCTGGCTTGATGGTCGACATGAACAGTTTACCAACCTGCAACCGCAGAAAACGAATCTGCTGATCGAAGGTGAGGCAGGGAAGTGACGAATACTTCAGAGAGCCTCAGCACCGAACCGATACCTGCTTCGCGATCGGTCGCCAGATTAATTGTGTGGATTGCAGCGATCCTGATTACGGCTGGCATCGTCGTTGTTTTCGTGATCCTACTTCAACCATCGTCTGAACAGCAACTGGCACAGGCGCTGCTCATGGAAGCTTCTGACCCGCACCAGGCTCTCAACCTCCTGGATTCGAGCATTCATGCTTCTCGCGGGAATCCTGTTAAGGCCCAACTGGTTCGATGTCGAGTTCTGCTGCTTTTGAGACGCCCTGATGAGGCCGTTGCCAGTTTTCAGCGAATCGATCGTCCGGGCGATGAACCTGAGGAACTGCTGCGACTGGCCCACGCAGCGAATGTTGCGAAGAGTTTTTCATTCGCCCAGCGTCTCTTCGAAGTGACAGGATCGGCAGCATTGTCGAATCCCGTTGCGCTGCGGGAATGGATTGATGTTGTGTATCAGCAGGAAGATCGAAGCGAGACGATTCGTTTGTGTCGTGAGTATGGCAAACTTGTTCCCGGGGAAGCCTTTCCGTGGCTCGTCTCCGCATCAATTCACCACGAAAACAACAGTGGGTCACTGGCAATCGAAGATTACCGCGAAGCTCTTCGCTGCAAGTTGCCGGAAGCAGAGGCTGCCCGAGTTCGATATCAATTGGTAGCGCTACTGATGGAACGGGGCGACATTCCAGAAGCACGCCAGCATTGTGACATTCTGCTGAAGGCAAGCGTCGATGCTAATTCGAATGAGCTTGTCGCACTGATCAATGCGGAGTTGATGTTTCGGGAAGGCCATTTCGAAGAGTCGATGGAGATCATTGAGCGATTGTTGAAAAGTAATCCGAATTCGACGGTCGCTTTGATGATTCGCGGGTTCCTCCACTTTGAAGCGGGAAAGTTTTCTGCAGCGATCGAGGATCTGCAGACTGTTGTTCAGAAGGATCCTTACAACCAGCGTGCACACTACAAGCTTGGACAGGCACTGCAGAAGACTCAGCAACCCGATGCTGCTGCGATCCATTTTCGACGCAGTGAGGAACTGATCGGCCTGAGTTCCGAAATCATGGTCGCCAGAAACCTGCTGGCAAATCAGCCTGGTGATCGAACGTTGCGGCAAAGACTCGCAGAACTCAATGAGCGTCGAGGAGATTTCCGCGAAGCCGCCCGATGGCGGCAAATGATCAACCGCCCCTGAATAGAGACTTTCAACTCAGTGCATCGACGATCAGGCAAGCAGCTTATTGACGACATTGCCATGGACATCGGTCAGGCGGAAGTTTCGGCCGAGGAATTTGTAGGTCAGCTTCAAGTGGTCAATTCCCAGCAGATGCAGCATGGTTGCCTGCAGGTCATGGACATGAATTCGATCTGCAATGGTGTAATAGCCGATCTCGTCGGTGGCTCCGATCGTTTGCCCGGTTTTGAAGCCTCCTCCTGACATCCACATCGTATAGGCTTCAATATGGTGGTCTCGACCGGGCAGCGTTTCTCGGTCTTCACCCTGAGGCGTCCTGCCGAATTCGCCACCCCAGACGACAATCGTTTGATCAAGTAGTCCACGTCGCTTGAGGTCCGTAATCAAAGCAGCGCTGGCACGGTCGGTTTCCCGGCAGCGGTCGTCGAGTGGTTTGGACAGATCCGTACCGGCGTTGCCATGGTGATCCCAGTCGGTGTGATAAAGCTGAACGAAACGGACCCCACGCTCAACCAGTCTGCGGGCCAGCAGGCAGTTATTGGCGAAAGAGTGCTTGCCGGGTTCCGCTCCGTAAAGGTCCAGCGTCTCCTTCGTTTCGCCAGCCAGATCCATCAGTTCCGGGGCACTCGACTGCATCCGATACGCCATTTCGTAGGAAGCGATGCGCGTGGCGATTTCCGGGTCGGCAGTAGCATCCTGGCGAATCGCATTCAAGTCGTTGACCGTTGCGATGAATTCCCGCTGACGATCAGGATTGATTCCACTGGGGTTTTCCAGGTTCAGGATCGGCTCTTTGCCGGATCGTAACGGAACTCCTTGAAAATTCGTGGGAAGAAAGCCACTCGCCCAGAGCGGGGCTCCGCCACGAGGACCACGTGGGCCCGACTGCAGGACGACAAAACCTGGCAGGTTTCTCGATTCGCTTCCCAATCCATATGTCACCCACGCCCCCATGCTCGGGCGTCCCATGAACTGAGGCGACCCTGTATTCACGAACAGTTTGGCAGGGCCGTGATTGAAGACATCCGTTGCCATCGATTTCACAAAGCAAACATCGTCAGCGACACCAGCGAGATGCGGCAGCAGTTCACTGATCTCGGCGCCGGATTCCCCGTGCCGCACGAACTTCCGGACCGAACCGAGCAACTTGGCGTCTGATTTGATGAACGCGAATCGCTTTCCTTTGACATACGATTCGGGAATCACCTTGCCATGCAATTCTCGCAGTTTGGGTTTGTCGTCGAACAATTCCAGTTGGCTGGGTCCGCCCGCCATGAACAGGAAGATGACCGCCTTGGCCTTGGGTTCATGATGCAATCCACGGCTGCCGGGATTAAAGCCGGCCGGCTGTATGTCTGCACGAGCGGATTTGCCTTCGTCAAGCAACGATCCCAGTGCCATGGCTCCGAGCCCGACGCCGCAGTCGCGAAAAAAGTGCCGCCTGGTCATCTCTCGCAGGCGAAATTGTTCGAAAGCAGAGTTGTGCATTCGTCTGATCCTCGGGCGAAATCTCCTGACGATTCATTCGGCTTGGTACCTCTTATTCAGCAAGAGGGACAGCTCCATCCAGATATCGCCAGTTCTTCAGGAAGTTGATCAGGTCGGCCATTTGTTCGACAGAAATCGTCTTTTCCATTCCAATCGGCATCAGTGACTGGCCGCTGGACTTTAATTCTTCGACATCGCCCCGAAGTACGGTTTCGTCCTTTCCTTCAGGGAGCCGAATTGTAATCGACGATGCCGTTTCGCTTTTCACGAGTCCCGTCAGGATGCGGCCCTGCTTTGTGACGAGCGTGTAGGAAAAGAAGTTGGCATCGACGGCTCGATTCGGATCAAGAATATTGGTCAGCAGGTAGGCAGGAGTCTTGTCGCGGCTGTCTCCGATGTCTGGCCCGACGTTTACTCCCAGATTAGCAACGCGATGACACGCAACACAATTCTTTTCGAAAATCGCTCGGCCTTTCACGGGATCGCCTTTGATCTCCAGAGCAGGCTGATATTTCGTCATGACCTCTGCTCGATCCGTTGACGCCCCTGAGAATAGCTTGGCCGCACGAGTCGCAATCGCAGGATTGCGATGCTTCGTTAATCGGGGTTGCCGCGTGATATCGACTTCGGCGGGTTTGATCAGATTCTGCTCCAGCTTGTCCAGAAGCAGCAGCGTGCGAGATTCATTCGCGAACAGGACATCCAGGATCGCGCGTCGCAATTGCGGCGTCTGGCTATCGAAGGCTTCCAGCAGTCGCGTTCCAATACTGACGTCACTCGATGGGCTGACCGCATCCAAAGCTGCCAGACGCAACGGAACTTCTTCGGATGAGAGGGCCAGATCAAGAACAGATTTGACGACCGCCTGATTCGGTAAATGCCGCAGTGTTTTCAAGATTAAAAGTCGACGAGCCAGCGGGGTCTCGGCATCAATGACTTCGTCCAGCGCACGCGTGACCAGCGGCTGAATCAGGGGGCGTTCGGCGTCGCCAATCTGATCCAGATGGCTCATCAGACTGTTGCTGCGCCGTGCCGCACCCTGGCCAAAACCGCGTAATCCGGCGAGTTGAAGATCATGTACCACCTGAGTGCTGAGCGTAGGCGATTCAAATGTGAGGAGTGACTTGAAGTAGGTCTTCGATGTTTCGGGAGCCATTTGAGCGGCTGCGACTTCGCTCAATTCTTCGATCAGTTCCACTCCTCCGTCTGGAGTTGCGCCAGTCGCCTGCCAGTGATCGAGCAGTTCGATGATCAATGATTCCGGGGGAGAACAGCGGCTTGTTGCAACAGCGATTCTCAGCCATGGGTCTTCAGCTCCGTGATCCAGAAGATGGATCAGTAACTTACGTCCCACTCTTGCGTCGTCGCTGCGACCGCTCAGATCCAGTGCCAGTCGGAACCGGACACGGTCGTCGGTTTCGTCCTCAACAAGATCCATCGCCGCTTCTTCGCCGAGCAGTTCGTCCAGGTTTTCTCCGATGGCGGCTGCGACATGTTCACGGACTTTCGCATCGCGGTTTTTGGTCTCGGACCAGGCGAGTACGGCGGGAGAAAGTCGCGACTCCAGGATTCGCAGCATCCACAAGACTCGCAGTCGGCTTCTCGTCAGCTTGTTCTGCTTCCAGTTCGCCTTGAGCAAATCGCGAACTTCGTGTGGATTTCGTTCCAGCAGAATTCGCATGGCGGTTTCGCGGTGCCAGGCATTGCGATGCTCCAGAAGCTCGATCATTTCTTTCGTTGAAAGCTTGTCGATGAATTCATCAGGACGTTCCTGAAGAGTGTTGGGCTCGATGGACTTGATGCGCCA
Organism: uncultured Schlesneria sp.; assembly: GCA_963977965.1. GTDB lineage: Bacteria > Planctomycetota > Planctomycetia > Planctomycetales > Planctomycetaceae > Schlesneria. The sequence goes on along the minus strand of CAXBSB010000093.1, from coordinate 12,796 downwards.
GATCCGTCCACGATCATTGCCATCCAGCAGATCTTTGCGTGTTTTCAGTTCGTTGGGCATCCAGTCGGGGTGTTCGATCACCGCGCGATACATGTCGACCACATAGAGTGATCCATCAGGAGCATTCGCAAGATTGACAGGTCGAAACCAGGTGTCTGTGCTTGCCAGGAACTCCTGATTCTCATCGGCGGAATGGCTGGTGAATGTGGCGCCAACAGAAGTGAGAACTTCGCGATGGACAAGGTTTCCTGTTGGGTCACAGGTGAAAGCGTTATTGAGGAATTCAGGGGGAAGTGCGTCGCCGCGATAGAATTGTATTCCGCATGCGGCGGTGAACTGATTGGCGTGAAGTGTGCTTGTCGTCCAAGCTCGGCTGATCGGGTACAGTCTTGAGTTTTCGGCAAACGCTGCAACATCATGCACGGTCTTTTTAACGGCGAGAAATGGATTGCGACGAATGTACTGGTCTTCCAGTACAACATGCTGAACCGGGTTTCGATTGGAGCAAATAAATCGGTTGCCGTAGTCATCAAAGCAGAGGCCGAACTGGCCGTTTCCTGACACGGCACCCGCTTCGCCTGTCAGCGGGTTGAAGCGAAAATCGAATCCAGCCAGAGCGACAGGTTGTCCCTTGGCTTTCCATTCCGGTTTCGCGGCGACGATTGTTCCCCCGCGCAGGCCGTTGGCGACGTAGATCCAGCCATCGGGACCAAACGTCGGGTGATTGGCTCGCAGTTGTGAATTCTCCTGGCTGAAGCCGGTGAACCACGTCTCCTTGAACTCGGCGTGACCATCTCCATCACGATCCGCGAAAAAGGCGATCTCGCCAGCTAATGTCACGATGATGCCGTCGCGCCAGGGAAGAACTCCTGTCGGGAAAAGAATGTCGCTTACGAAGACGGTCGAGGTTTCGAATCGACCATCCTGATTTTTATCGAAGAGTCGTTTGATTTGTGAACGGGGCTTTTCGGCGCTTCCGGGCTTGGGGCCGTACGGGTAGTCTCGCATTTCGATGACCCACATGGCGCCATCGTTTCCAAAAGCGATCGCAACGGGATCAACGACTTCTGGTTCGGCAGCCGCCAGTTCGATCTTGAGATCGGGGGATGCCAGCACGAAACTCTTGAGAGCTTCGTCGGTCGACAAGGGGCTTTTGTCGGCCGCCAGCGGAGCTTTATCCTGCGCGGCAACCATCGACAGAGGTACCGTCACCAGTGTGGCCAGCATCCACAAAAAACAGACCCGATTCACAAGTCGACTCCGATACACAAAGAGAATAGACGAGCGAGACTACTCAATTCCTGTCCGTCAGCGGCAGTCCATTGTATTCTGATACCCCGCCCGTAATTGCTCAACATACGATAGACCGCCCTCCGAAGGAATCCTATGGCCCGTGCCGCATTGTTTCTTGCCCGTTTCTGTTCCTCAGCCTGGCTGGGGGCCGCGACCCTGTTTGTCATCGTGGGAGTGCTGGAAGTGACTCGTGGCGGACTCGATTCACGAACTCGCGATATCCTTGTCGGGCTTCGGTTTCCGCCATTTTACCTGACCGGTGCGATTTTAATCGGGTTCTCGTGGGTAAGTGCCTGTGCCGCAGAATTTCACCCAGAACTGCCTCAACGTCGCCGGGCATTCGCCATTCTCAGTCTGCTGACAGTGATGGTCTTGATGACCGTCGATTATTTCTGGATTTACACGCCACTGTCGGCGATGGTCAATCCCCCCGGTCAAGCACGGCCCGCAGCGTTTATCACGTACCATGAAGCTTCGAAGAATATCAACTTCGTCGGTCTGTTCTTTTCGCTCGTTGCGGCCATTGCACTCAATTTCCCCTCTCGAGCGGCGGGGCGATTCTCGAGTTAAAGTTTTTTGAGAAGCGTCGTTCTGTCACCTGCTGTTTGCCGGGGAAACCATGACTCCTACGCTGTTTTCGGTCAGTTATGCAGGATTCTGGGGACAACATCGGCTCGGGTTGATCCCGTTTTTGGAGAAAGCCGCAGCGTTGGGATATCCCGCCGTCGAACTGGCTGCCAAACGCCCTCATCTGTCGGTGCTCGATTTTCCCGATTTCGAATCGGTTTCCGAAGTGAAGCTGGCTGCGGATCGATTGGGGATCGAAATCGCGACGCTGGCAGGATACACGGACTTCACTGCCGGGCAGAATGCTGCGGAAGTCCCGTTTGTCGAAATGCAGATCTTGTATGTACGTCAGTTGGCTCAACTGGCACGCGGCCTGGGGGCTTCGGTGATCCGCGTCTTCAGCGGGTACTTTACGGATCTGGCGAATCATCAGGCCGATTGGAACAAGTGTGTCGTGGCCCTGCGCGAAGCCGCTTCTGTTGCGGCGGATTCAGGGGTCGTACTTGGTTTGCAGAATCATCACGATGTCGGAGTTTCTGTCGAAGGGTTTGCGGAATTCCTGGATGACGTGAATCATCCCAATCTGAAAGCGATGTTTGACCCATGGTCAATCGCGCTGCACGGTGATGTTGATCTGTATGCTGCGGCCAGACGCATGGCCCCGCAGATGGTTCAGACGACACTGGCTGACTACATCAGGATCGACCGGTATCAATACCGGCCTCCGCTGATCAACTATCAGCGGATCGATCCACCGGCCGTACGTGCGGTACCGCTGGGTGAAGGGTTTCTGAAACTGGAGGAATTCTTCGCGGGACTTAAAGACGGTGGCTTCGATGGGTACGTGGCGTACGAAATCTGCTCTCCCATTCGCGGCGGAGGCAGCGAAGCGAACCTCGATGCCGCATCACGTTCGGCGCTCGAAAGAATCCGTTCGTGGTGTTCGTGACGTTTGGCGGTTCAGTCGTTCTTCGCGAGAACGTCGTCCGTTACGACGCTCCATGTGTTCGCATCGAGAAGTATGCAGCCGAGTTCGCGATGTGTCGCGATCAGAAAATCACGCAGGCGCCTGTCGACACCCAGGAACACGACTTCGACGAAACCGGCTGAGTGGTAAATAACGTATTCCTTGGCGATGAAGCCGATCAGTTTCTTATCGCCTGATTGCTCCCATCCCGGTCGCTTCGCGGGGGCTATGAGTTCACCAGTGTCATCTCGGTCAGCGAATCGCGAGAAGATTGATACAAAGTCGGATTCTGGGATCGGGTCGCGCGGTGCGAATGTCGCAGATTCAAATCGTCCGGCCCAAATGCTGGACTTGAAGCTCATCGGCATCTCACTTGGTAAAACACAATCCGGCATGGGCGACGCATGCACGTAAGTATTGTACAGTTGCATCGGCTATTTCAAATTGAGATCGATCAGGGCGGATTTAGTGCGAGTCGCAGTTCCGTGTCGCGTCGAAACATGGGTTCGTTTAGACGCTGCAGGTTGATGCCCGCTGGACGCCACACTTAAGCGGAATACGCTCTAATGCGACGAGTGATTCTGGTTCGGCATGGTGAGTCGCTGCTGAATGCGATGAACGAGTATCAAAAGATTCTCTGCGGGCAGTTCGATACGCCGTTGACGGATCGTGGGCGCGATCAGGCTCGTAATGTGGGCAAGATCCTGATGGGGCGAAAGGATCTCAACATTACTCACGCCGTAAGCTCGACGCTGTCTCGAACCCGTGAAACGCTGGATCTGGCTTTGCAGCAATTTTCTGTCAGACCCGAAGTGTTAACGCCGAATGCCGGGTTCAACGAACGTTCGCTCGGAATCTTCGAAGGGCGGCTGGAAGAGGATGTCTTTCGTGAGTACCCGAACTACAGCAGCCACCCGCAATACTGCCGGTTTCGCGAACATTTTGAACAGAAGGCACCTTGGGGTGAGAATCTGGCAGAAGTTACGGAACGCGCCTGGGCTGCATTCGAGGTGGCCCGGGACTGTGCTGCTGCAGACCTGTTGATCGTATCTCACTGCAACACGATCCGATGTCTGCTTGGCCGGGCACTGCGGTTGTCCCAGGTCGAGACTACTCAATTACCGATCCGACACGCCACCCCGATCATACTGAAGGGGGATCGCGAATTTCAGATGGAGAGTGGGTTTTCTTATTCGTGATTCTTTGATCCGCTCGACGGGGTCATCCGTTCGGTTTAACATTACCGAAGATTCGGCAGTCGTTAGTGCGTGTCGCACTTCCGTGTCGCGTCGAAACATGGGATAGACACTGCAGTTTGATGCCTGCGGGACGCCACACTGAAACGGAATACGCTCTAAATACTGATCATCGTCAGAAGCAGGACATTCGAATGGTCGACGCTGGCAACCAATCATCACCCGCATACCCAACCCCAACAGGTCTTTCGGTTGAGGCGCTTGCGCCGCTTGAGGCCGAGAACCTGATTGATATCTATCAGGTCATTGCGGAATGGATTCGCTTTGCTGATGCCAAGGCTGCTGTGGTTCTCACGGTCGGCGGTGGACTGGCTGGGGTGCTGATTCCGACGTTAAAGGAATACCTGCACAGCGACAAACTGGTTCACCCAACCGAATGGTGGACGAAGTTGGTGGTCGTACTCTTTCTGGCCTGGCTGTCATTCCTGTTGCTGTCGAGTGGGTGGGCCTTTCGCTGCATTCTCCCCTTTCGTCGGCGAGGCCGTCATCCGGCCCTGGGGCGCTGTGCTCACTTTCATCCTGCGGCGATTGAATCAGCGTACAAGCTGGATGACGTCGATCAATTCATCGCAGATTGCTCGCAATTGGGAACCGTGGGTCTCAAGAACGAGGTCGCTGCTGGGCTATTGATTGATTCACACATTTCAGCGGCGAAGTACCGCTGCGTGACGATATCAATCCGGCTGATGGGGGTCAGCGCCATCTTGGCATTGCTCTATTTGCTGGCCATTCAGTTCTAGCCAAGGCGAACAATGGAATTACGGCTACACGGGAATTACAGGTGACAAGGCAGGCATGAAATAACCATCCTTCCGCGAGCATCTTGTAGTTTCATTCAGGCCGGTTCATTCAACTCTGGTTTACGCACTCTGTCAATCCTGAAAGAAATGGAACTCGAAGGACACGAACAGTACGAAGCGGGAACTAATGAACATCGACCACATCATGTGACTCTTCGTGCACTTCGCGTCCTTCGTGTTCAATATAATGCGATCGACTAACCTCGATCGAGGTCGGCAAAAGTGAAGCTCAATGAGCCACGGCTGAGGCCAGATTCCATGCGACATGGACTTACGGCTCGCAGCTAGAATGATGTCATCGTCCGACGCCCGATGACGGTTTTTCCTGCGAACTCGGGTACGTGAGCGTTGAAGCGGGCTCTGATCTCGACCTTGTTGCCAAACCGGTCTGGATGCAGTAGTTCCGCGAGGAACGCTGGAGCAATTGGAAAGAGTGTGGTTAACCGAGCCCCCGAATGACTGCTGTTACTGATCGAATAAACCAGCAGCGTGTTTTCGTCACATCCTTCCACTAGATACGGAAAAGGGACCAGGTCCGTCTGAATCCGAACAGATCCGAAACGTCCAGGGGAATCGCGTATGGGGACCGTTTCGATGATCCGTTTGTGCTCAAAGCGCCGAGGTATGATCGTGCGGACCGCTTGAGCAGCCGCTGGAGCGATTCCACGGATTCTGCGGAGTGAAGCCTCATCACCTCGGAACGCGATTTTGCCCGCGAAGAGAGTTGAATTGCAGAGCAGGGTACCTTCAGACGGATTTGGCCCCAGCGTATCCGATGGCAGGCCGAATCCCGCTTCCAGCATCGGGCTGACCCAACGGTCTCGCTTGTAGCCAAATCGAGTCTTGATCGTACTCAGCAGGTAACCGTATGTGTGCTGCAATCCGGCGTGAACGATTAGACTGGCGAGAGGCAAACGGGCCAGGTCTCCAATCGCGTTTAAGATGCCTGGTTCTACAATGGACACGTTCGCGAGTTCGTCGAAATTACTGCTGTCGGTCCACAGGTCGAACAATCCCGTGGTCTCGGCATCGCGAAGAATCTGCTGACAAAGCCAGGGGACCCTGGCGTTCAGGTCATCAACGGACAGTTGGCCCTTTCTCGCCTTTTCGGCGAGTTTCTCTGCGGTCCTGGCCAGTGTACGGGCAACGTCCATAGATGATTCGATCGCTCCTGCAGGGGCGGGATACGCTCTGGTACGAAGTCAGATGCCCTCCGTGGGCTGCTTCGATAACCCGTGCCAGATAGATCTGACGACAATTCCTAACGTAGCACGGTTATGCGTTTCATGCCACAAGACGGCGAACTCATCAATAGTCGTGAACGTGTCAGGAGAGATCTCATTCCAGAGGATTGCGACGAACCGTTTCCGTCGAGTGGCTGTCGAGCCCTGCACAGATTACAGTTTCGGGTAAGCTGTTTACGAATGGCGATGCAATTCCCCGGTGCGGGTCGCACTTCCGTGTCGCGTTGAAACATGGGTTAGACGCTGCAGTTTGATGTCCGCGGGACGCCACACTTAAACGGAATACGCTCTAGTCACGCACAATTGATTCACGAGAGATTGTTCCAGAGAAAGTCAGAATGGCCAATTGGAGTCGTCGGATTTCGTTTCAAGTGGATGTGGCAGGGATCATCCAGATCATGGGGACGTCTCTGTATAGCCGCAGCGATACCCCGATCCGCGAATTGCTGCAGAATGCCCATGACGCGATTCAGCGGCGGCGATTGAATGATCTTTCTTACAAAGGTCAGATTCAGATCCGAACTGATCCCGAAAAGCATACGCTCGAAGTCAGCGACGATGGGATCGGTCTGACCGCCGATGAAGCCGAAAAGTATCTGGGAACTCTCGGCATCGGGATCACCGGACTGCTGAAAGGTCGACATCCCTCTGCCACCGGAGCGACGGCTGGTGGTGAAATGCTGATCGGACAATTCGGGATTGGTCTGTTCAGCGCGTTCCTGCTGGCGGATCGAATCATCGTCGAAAGCCGTAAGCTGGGAGGCGACGAGGGCATTCGCTGGGTTGCCGGCGAAGGGACTGAAATCGAACTCGCCTCGTGTGACCGCACTGATCCGGGCACGATGATCCGCCTGGAGCTAAAGTCCGATTTCTACAAGCTGGCTGAAAGCCCTGCTCAAATCGAAGCGGCCATCAAAGAGTATGCCGACTATCTGCCCATTCCGATTTATCTGAATGGTATGGCTCAGCGTGCCAACGTCATTAATGCCGCCTGGTTCGATACGACTCCCGATCCGGAATCGGTGGAACTGGCCCTGGCCGAAAAATTCAACGAAGCGCCGCTGGACATCATCCCGATCCGCATCGAAAAACCTGTTTCGATTGCGGGTGCGCTCTACGTGACCCCGCAGCGCACTCCCGGCTTTGCAGGAGAACCGGTTGTCACTACGACGATCAAACGCATGGTGATTTCACGCGATACCCAGGGGCTGCTGCCACCATGGGCTTCGTTCATGCGAGGCGTGCTGGAACTGAATGACTGTTCTCCGACGGCCAGCCGGGAAGATCTCGTTCGCGATGCCAGATTCGAAGCCGCACGGATTCAACTGGAAAAGATCCTGTTCGAGCACTTCGAAGGCCTGATGCGAAACGACCCCGCTCGCCTGGAGGCGGTTCTGTCGTGGCATCGTTACTCACTGGCTGGTGCTGCTCTCGGTGATCGCCGTCTGCGAGACCTGCTGCGTCAGACATATCGCTTTACCACTTCGGCAGGGCCGCTGACGTGTGAGGAAATCGTCAGCCGCAGTATTGCTGATCCGTTGTTCGAAACGGATTCGGACCGGGTCGTCTGGTACAACACCGATCGTCGACAGGAACGGTGGGTGAACTCGCTTTTTGCTCAGAATGAAGTTCCGTGCGTGCAGACGCTTCGCAGCTTTGAGGAATCTTTGCTGGCCGCGATGACGGGTGACATATCTGCGTCTAAGGGAGAATCGATCGATTTACGTATCGCCAGCCCCAGTGCCGAAGGTTTCGCGGCTCAGATTCTGGGGGTTCATGACATGGAAGATGCGTCGCCGGAATGGCAGGATTTCTTGTCGTGTACGGAAGCCAGAGTGATGGTCGCAACGTTTCGAACGGACCAGCCTGTGATGGCCTTTCTGAACGATCGACATGAGTTGCAGCGGACGTATGAAGAGCTGAAGCGACAGGGAACCGTCCCTGCCGGTTTTCAGCGGCTGATCGACTCGCATTTTTCGAAAGACGAACCTGCTCGCAATGAAGTTCTTTTGAATCGTAATCATCGCCTGGTGAAACGTGCTCTGGAGCAACGTGCAGGAACGCCATTGGCCAGTGTGCTACGGTTGCTGGTTGTTTCGGCGCTGAATTCCGCCGGGGCCGCTGTTCCCCGCGAAGCACAGTCTGTTCAGTCTGACGACCTGGACTGGATTGCCGAAGCTCTGTGGGGACAACGCAAGTAGAGCGGGCGCGGGATTCAGGGGCAAAACTTGTGCCCGATTCTGCTTAATTAACGCCGGTCGACACAGTGAACGACCGGAAGCCAAACTGGCAACGGCTGACTTCATGCGGCAAGATGAAGGCAACTTTGAAGGCATCCAGAGCAAGTCTCTCAATGTAGCCTTCTTGCTCCGCATGAAGTCAGCCATTCTCGCAAACTGCGTGGAACTTCGTTCGGCGTATGCTACCAATCCTCGATCGATCAAAACTTCGCCGCTTGCGGTCAATTCCGTCACGCCGTAGAGTGCCATGGATGACTTCGGTTTTGCCTCGTCGACAGATTATCCTGCCATCTTCCACGTGAGATTTCCTGCCATGTTGTGCACGCCAAACCGTCCCGCCTTGTTGTGTCTGCTGAGTGCTTGTTTGCTTTTGACGTCCATCGGCAACTCCGTCGCCGCTGAGCCACTAACGGCGAGCAGTGAAGTGCTACAAAGGATTGCGTTTGGTTCGTGTGCCAAACAGGACAAACCCCAGCCGATCTGGGATGCGGTTGTTGAGATGAAGCCGCAGTTGTTCATTTTTCTGGGTGACAATATCTACGGCGATACCGAAGACATGGCAGTGCTCAAGAGCAAGTGGGGGCAACTCGATGCACAGCCAGGCTATGAAAAGCTGAAGCAGACATGTCGCGTGATCGGGACCTGGGACGATCATGATTATGGTGCCAATGACGCCGGCGTCGAATACCCCAAGAAACGGGAATCGCAGCAACTGTTTCTCGATTTTCTGCGAGTCCCCGCCGATCATCCGCGTCGTCGTCAGGAAGGGGTCTACGATGCACCTGTGTTTGGCCCGCCCGGAAAACGAGTTCAAATCATTCTGCTGGATGCTCGTTATCATCGCAGCCCGCTGAAGAAAGGGTTCAAGCCGGGTGAGCCCGGGGATGGTTATCGCGGTTCCTACGCACCGAACGAAGATCCTCAAGCGACCGTTCTGGGCGATGTCCAGTGGAAATGGCTGGCGGAACAACTGAAGGTTCCAGCGGAACTGCGATTGATCTGTTCGGGCGTTCAGATCCTGCCGACCGAACATGGTTCAGAATCGTGGGGCAATTTCCCGCTCCAGCGCAAGAAGCTGTTTGAACTCATTCGGGAGACCAAGGCCCGGGGAGTGGTTCTGCTGAGTGGTGACCGGCATCTTGCTGAGATCATGCGGTTGCCAGCCGATGAATTCGGGATCGGATATCCGATCACAGAAGTGACGTCGAGCAGCCTGAACGCACCCAGCGGTAATATGACGAAGGCAGGGGTTCGCTTTGCCAACGAAATCAATCGATACCGAGTCGGGTTGACGTATTTCGACGTCAATTTTGGTGGTATTGAAATCGACTGGGATCAAACCCCGCCCCTCGTGCGAGCTCAGGTTCGTGACGAAAAAGGTGCTGTGATCCTGCAGCAGAAGCTGATTCCGTAACTCACCGCTTCTCGGCACTCCAGATCTCCTTGAGAAGCTGAAACAGTTCGGGTTCGGCTTCCTGGAGTTCTGCGCGATTGAAGGGGAAGAAGTCGTTGACGCCGAAATACGACTCGGTCATCTCAGCGAAGAACTCCTTCTGATCGGTCAGGCCGTAATGCTTGACGCGTTTGCCGTTGTACAGCAGTGCCGCGTCACCATGGCCACTCTGCTTGAATTTCTGATAAGCCGCCAGGATTCGAGGTTCCTCAAAATCCAGTTTCTGATCGTGGAAGGCGTGAGCCAGTTCGTGAAGGATCACCCAGGGTTGCTCATTGATATTGCGTCGCGATGCCACGTCGGCAGCACGAGGCAGGTGAACGCATTTCGCCAGTTCGACGGGAAATCCATGGGCCTTCAGCCAGCCGCCGTCAGGGTGATACTGCATCGCACCGAGGTTTCCGCAGTTCAGGTCCAGAACGATGGTGAACTCCTGCAATTCCTTTAATCGTTCTGCAGGGACGACCGCCTTGATCTCGAAGAGTTTGGCTTCGAGAAACTTCAAGGCACGTGCACCGAGCACTGCGTCTTCGGATTCACCGAGCAGTCGATCATCCACACGAATATTCCAGCCTTCGATATTACGGACGGATCGAGAAGTCGGCTGAGGCAGTTTTGCTTCGGCCTTTGAGGCTTTGGGTGTGAGCAGAGTGACCATCCCTTTGCCCAATGCGTCGCCGACAAGAAAGTATGTTTCGGCATTGCCATATTCGTGGTGACCATGAGTCGGGTTGGGAGAATCTTCCGGCTTTCGGACAAAGTCGTGTGTTTCGACAAACAGGACATTCCCCTGAAATTCCGGGCGGTCTGCAACCTTGCGCTGGGCATTTCGCAGCGTTTTCCATTCACCAGGCGCTTCGACCCAGGGGCCTGTCAATTCGCCGATGACGACCGGCAACTTCGGGGACTGGAAGTCCTTGCGAACGTCGTGAATCAGGTTGACGAGGTTCTGTTCGTACTGAGGGACCGCCTTCTGCGGTTCGACGCCATCATTCCATCCGTGATACCAGACAAACCCTGCCAGTTCGTAACCCTGTCCATCGTAGGCCGGAAAATCACGCTTGAGGTTTTCCAGCGATTCACGCACCTGCTCGACCATCTTGGTGTAGTAGGGGCCAACCTGTCCGCCGGATGATGGAGGTCGAAAATCCTGATACAGGCTCTTACCACCCCAGGCTGTCTTGATCAGCAGGACCGGGTTGTCGAAGTGGTTTCCGAGCACGTGTCCAAACTGCAATTCGGGGCCAAAATGATGCCGATCTCCATAGACACTGAAGCCCATCGACAACGGACCTTTCAGCAGCGGCCCGTGTTCTCGCTGATATCTGCACCAGACGTCATCTCGCACGCCCCAGCTTCCATCGGGTGCAGCCAGATGCTTGATCAGCGCAGCTTTCTGCGGATCCTTCATCAGAAACTTCAAGGTTCCTTTGCCGTCGTTGTAGTCCTTCCCTTCCAGATCCGTGACGGCCTGTCCTTCCATATTGGACTGCCCGGCAAGAATGAAAACCTTCAACGGCTTGGCCTCTGCAGCACTGGCAGTCAGAGCCGTTTGGACCAATAACAGACAAAAGGCCAGCATAGAAACAGACTTCATATTCGACTCTCATTGACATCAAGGATTGCAAAGAATCAATTGGCAGGTCGTCGATGATGTCAAAAGCGAATCCGTCCGTCCAGAATGACAGCTTTCCGGAAAAGTAGCCTTCACGCTCCGCGTGAAGAAAGCCGTTCGCTCGCTGACTTCTGCCATCAGCCACCGCATCAACGTCGCGCAATCGCCACGACGTCAGGGCTATTGCCTTCTTGAAGATGGGCGGGAAGTCGGGTGGGACGAGTGGCGTTTCACCGCGCGGCCACCAGTGTTTCTTAATGTTTCCAGTTGGTGGGCCGGCGCTCGAAGCGAGTTGGTCTCCAGCCTACTTTTGTGATGTGCTCGCTTCGCGCCAGAGTCGATACCGTTTGCGACGATTTGAACCGTGGGCTAGCGCCCAGCGGCTGATGGCGCGACTCGAAATCGAGGTGTTTCTAAGCAAATCTCTTTCAGCGACATGTTTCCAAAATCACCCCATCAGCCGGAACGCGCTAGCGTCCGGTTCGCCTTCTCTTTCGCATGGAAGCCGCATCAACTCTCGTAACCGGACGCTAGCGCGTACCGGCTGATGGCCTTTGTCATACAACGCAAACGCGCGAACTCGATCGCATCCAACATCAGTGTGCACCAAGGGGAAAGAGATGCGCTCCGCCTTAGTTGCCAATCGAGCATTACAGTTTCAGAAATCGTTGCCTGCGTAGAGCGCCACTGACTCCCAGTAAACGGCATTTTCAACGTAGGGTGCCTCTTCAGCGTAACGGCATCAGGCAGGACTATAGCAAAAAGCCGCTCTGCATGTTAATTGCATGCAGAAGTGATCGATGTGATCAGTCCGGCAGCACTGCATATTGTGTGTTTGCTAAAAAACGCTTTTTGAAGATTTCTCGCTATGGGTAACCCAAAATCAAGTCGGTGGTGGCCGTATATCAAGAACCTCGCCAAGCTACTCAGCGTCCCAGCCGATGTCATGCAACCAGGTGTCGGCGTCGGAATCCGGTTCCTTACAGATCTTCAGGACGATCTCGACAAAAAGGGAACGGACACAAAAGCGAGCGTCAATGAAGCGTTGAATGAGATTCGCGCCAACACGGCCTCAGTCGTTGAGTACCTGAAAGCCGAACACGTCCATGTGACAAGCGATCAACTGCGCATTGCGGCCCAAGAATCGGCGGAGGCGCTCTATTTTTGGCAGGTCGCTCACGATTACGTCTACGCGGACTTCAAAGGAATTGAGCAGCAGGAACGCGTTGCGTCGCTGAAACTGGATGACATATTTGTCGATTTGAAGGCGGTACGAGAACAGTCACAGGCTCATGTATCCGCCGAAAGGCGAATATTTCAACGGGTACTCGGTCCTGACGATCAATGGTTCGAAGCTGAGT
>CAXBSB010000092.1:0-27488 GCA_963977965.1 uncultured Schlesneria sp. | reverse complement strand
AACGAGCCAGTCCGAGTCGATTCCTGGGGGCATCTGCCGGGAACGGAGGAAGGCTGGCAGGAGTATCGGCCTGAACTTCGTCAGTTGGAAGATCATATTGGCCACGTTTCAGGATAAAGGCCTTGCGTGGCGGCGTCATTTCCAACATGACCATGGCCGTCGGAATCGACTTTTCGAGATCGGCTTTCTGTTTATCAAGCTGGCCGCGCCGCATTGCGAACTGCTGATATTCGGCATCGAACCGGTTCAGGTAAACTCGAACCAGTTCCCGTGTTTTATCTGGAGTTCGCTGTTCAGGTGCGACAGCCAGCAACTCACGAATCCCATCGGTTCCGGCAACGGCAGCGACTTCGTCTGCTGACAACTCACGATTGAAAATCTTCACATCGTCAATCAGCCCCTTCAGCGGAGCGCCTGATGTTCGTCGACCGATCCGCAGCGTCTTGGTTGTTCGAGTTGTCTCGGAAAGATGCTTATTGGTGATCTCTGCATCCTGCAGCTTTCCATTCACATACAGCTTGAAACCTTCCCCGTTCGACGACCCATCGTATGTCGCACAGACGTGCAGCCATTCGTTGATCGGGAACTCGGACTTGGTCTGAACATGCAGAGCATTATCCGGCCAGTGATGTACGAGATGAGCCGTCAGCTTCCCTCCCGTCAAAAGCAGATCAAATCCTCGATGTGCCATCGCGTCATCCATTCGTGAGATGACAGTGGCGGCGTCTTTACTCGCCAGATTCACCCAGGCGCAATACGAAAACTTGTCGGTTCGTTCGAAGTCAGCGAAATCACCGGCGTCAATATGACTGGCCCCATCCAGCTTCACCGCGCCGCCGATCTTCCCGGTGGTCCATTCTCCCTTTCCCTGAATTTGCCCTTTTCGATTCTTATCGCTGGCTTCAGTCACTTCGTTCCCCTGGTCTTCGTCGAGCAGCCAGTGAAACTGCGGCCCAGGGGCAATTGAAGAATTGGCGTACATCTCTCGAAGACGAGGCTCCCACGTGCCGATCTGCTTCGTGGCCTGTTCAAATCGCTCACGCTGAGATTGTTCGTGTGCAGCGATCTCTTTCGTGATCGCAAGCTGTCTGGAAACCTGCTCGGGAGTTGGTGCTTTCACTGTTGGTTCAGCGTTTCCCACGCGGCCGGCTTCGCCCTGTTCGTTCAAATTGTTAAAGAAGGCGAAGAACTGATAGTACTCACGCTGCGTGAATGGATCGAACTTGTGATCGTGGCAGCGGGCACAACTGAACGAAATCCCGAGCAGGATGGTCGCTGTCGTGTGAACACGATCTGCAACGTATTCAACGCGGTATTCCTCGGGGATAATTCCCCCTTCCGAATTGATCACGTGATTTCGGTTGAAACCCGTTGCGATCCGCTGGTCGAGTGTTGGTTCGGGTAGCAGATCGCCAGCGAGTTGCTCCGTCACAAACTGATCGAACGGGATTCCCTTGTTCAACGCATCGATGGTCCAGTCACGCCAGCGCCACATGTAACGAGTGGTATCATTGTTGAAACCATGCGTGTCCGCATAACGAGCCGCGTCGAGCCAGTCGATCGCCATACGCTCCCCATAGCGAGGTGACGCCATCAACCTGTCGACAACTTTTTCGAAGGCATCAGGAGCACCATCGGCCAGGAATTCATCAATCTCGCTCAGCGTCGGCGGAACTCCTGTCAGATCGAGCGAAATCCGACGCAGTAATCGCAGGCGATCCGCTTCTGGCGATGGATTTAACTTCTCGTCTGCCAGGCGAGAGAGAACAAAGTTGTCGATGGAGTTTCTTGCCTGTCGATTGTGGGCGGGGTTTACGGATGGAACTTTGGGGCGAGTCAATGCAGTGAACGACCAGTGCGCCTGATACTCAGCTCCCTGTTCAATCCAGCGTTTCAAGATCGCGATCTGTGCGGACGTCAGATGCTTTCCACTGTCAGGAGGAGGCATCACGGAATTGGCATCGGCAGAAACGATTCTTCGAATCAGTTCACTTTCGCCGGGCTTGCCGACGACGACGGCCGTCGTTCCTGAGGGCAGGCGTTTTTGCGATGCCTCGGCGAGATCCAGACGCAAGTCGGCTTGCCTAGTCTTTTCGTCAGGGCCGTGGCAGGCGAAACAATTGTCCGACAGGATCGGTCGGATGTCACGATTGAATTCAACCCGATCCTGGGCATTTACACGGCCGCAGGCAAACTGCAGAAGAAACAGACTTGCCAGAATTACTGTCGAATACCGAATCATCTGCTATCGCACCTTGAATCGAGTCGCTCGCGCGAACCGCTGAACTTTCACGAATAACACACATCACGAAGAGTCTTACGCCAGCACACCCTTCACGATTTCGCCATGAATGTCCGTCAATCGGAAATCACGTCCCTGGTATCGATACGTCAGTCGCGTGTGATCGATTCCCAGCAGGTGCAGGATGGTCGCGTTCAGATCATGAACGTGGACGGGATCTTTCACGATGTTGTAGCAATAGTCATCGGTCTCACCGAGAGTTGTGCCTCCCTTGATGCCCGCCCCGGCGAGCAGGATGCTGAAGCATCGCGGGTGATGATCGCGACCATAGTCAGTCGCTGAGAGTCCTCCTTGCGAATAGATGGTGCGACCGAATTCCCCACCCCAGACGATCAATGTGTCTTTCAGCAAATCTCGCTGTTTCAGATCCTTGATCAAAGCCGCAGTCGCCTGATCGGTATCCTTGCACTGCCCTCTGATTGCAGCTGGCAGGCCCCCATGGTGATCCCATCCCATGTGAAACAACTGGACGAATCGAACGTCTCGCTCCGCCAGTCGACGGGCCAGCAGACAGTTGGCCGCGTAACTTCCCGGACGCTTCACGTCCGGGCCATACGCATCGAGGACGTGCTGCGGTTCTTTCGAGATGTCCAGCAGATCCGGCACGCTGGTTTGCATGCGGAATGCCATTTCATACTGAGCGATGCGAGTCTGGATTTCGGGGTCGCCAACCTGCTGCAGATGCTGCTTGTTCAGCGCCGACAGGCGATCCAGCGTTCCGCGCCGCGCAGCCGGGTCCACTCCTGGTGGATTCGACAGATACAGCACGGCATCCCCTTTATTGCGGAACTTCACCCCTTGATGGACCGACGGAAGAAAACCCGAACCCCACAAGCGATCGTACAAAGGTTGGTCGTCGGGGCGTCCACTGCCGAACGAAGTCAGCACAACGTAAGCCGGAAGGTCCTGGTTTTCACTCCCCAGCCCATAGCTCAGCCACGAACCGATGCTCGGTCGGCCTGCCAGTTGATGCCCTGTCTGGCAGAACGTGATGGCAGGGTCATGGTTGATTGCTTCCGTGTTCATGGAACGGATCATGCAGAACTCGTCCGCAACGGTCGACATGTGTGGCAGCAGTTCGCTCATCCACATCCCGGATTTCCCATGCTGAGCGAATTTGAAAATGGACGGTGCCACGGGGAATTTCGACTGCCCCGACGTCATGGTCGTCAGCCGTTGCCCCTTGCGGATCGAATCCGGCAGGTCCTCGCCGTGCCGTGCCGTCATCGCTGGCTTGGGGTCAAATAAGTCCATCTGGGACGGTGCCCCGGATTGAAACAGGTAGATAATCCGCTTGGCTTTGGGAGCGAAGTTCGGCAATTCCGGCAGTGCCGCCTGGGCACTGTTTTGAGCCATCAGCATCCCCAGTGCTGCAGCCCCGATTCCCGCAGAACTTTGCTGAAGAAACGTGCGCCGGTTGAGGGCATCCTGCCATTGGAAGAGATCAGGTGCAGTCATGTTTCCATTCTTTCATCGTGTTGATGATTGTCTTCAAGAGTAACAACGCGATCGGCCTCGGCCGACCGCATCGATTCAGCCTCATTCACGCGTAACGACTTCATCCAGATTCAATAGTACGTTGGCGGTCAGGGTGTAGGCAGCCAGTTCGACCGGATCAAGATTCGCTGCAGACTTGGAATCGCCATACGCGATCAGTTGCTTGGCAGCAGTCTGATTCTGCTTCAGATGGTCAAGGTCGGCCTGCAATCCTTCTGCCAGGATCTTCAATTCGCTGTCGGATGGTCGTCGAGACGTCGCCAGTTGAAAGCCACGAATCAGCCGTTCATCGGTGGAACGACCTTCCGTCAACATACGTTCGGCGAGTTTCCGTGCAGCTTCGACGTACGTGATTTCATTCAGCAGCGACAG
This sequence comes from uncultured Schlesneria sp., assembly GCA_963977965.1. Lineage (GTDB taxonomy): Bacteria > Planctomycetota > Planctomycetia > Planctomycetales > Planctomycetaceae > Schlesneria. The sequence continues at coordinate 23,317 of CAXBSB010000092.1, read as the reverse complement.
TGCCTGCAGAGGAGTGTTGGTACGTGATCGTTTGACTGTACAGACTTCGCGGTTCGGAGCATCGAACAACAGCATGCTGGGGGGAGCGGCGGTTCGCTTCCAGATTGTGTACATCGTGCGTCGGTAAAGACCATCGCCGGTATCATGCTTGTATCCTCGCAGATCCCCATATCGGCTGGTTTCATCCCAGACCCCGTCAGGCATGTACGGGCGAACGCTGGGGCCACCAATCTTTTCTACCAGCAGACCGCTGACAGCCAGCGCCTGATCTCGCAGAGTTTCGCCCGAAAGTCGGAAGCGAGGCCCGCGGGCCAGCAAACGATTTTCAGAGTCGCGTTCCACCAACGCGGGTGTGACGTGGGATGTCTGTCGATACGTGGCACTGGTGACAATCAGTTTTTGAATTGCCTTCATGTCCCATCGCTGTGCCGGTTGACCTGCCACTGCCGGACTGACGGTCGGCTGCATGAACTCCGCAGCCAGCCAGTCGAGCAGTTCCGGATGTGACGGGAATTCGGCTTGTGAACCAAAGTTCTCGGTTGTCTTTACGATGCCTGTACCAAAAAAGCGTTCCCAGGCCCGGTTGATCCAGACTCGCGAAGTCAGCGGATGAGAAGGATCAACTAGCCACTGCGCAAGTCCCAGTCGATTCTTTGGTGCCCCATTCGGGAATGGTGGTAACGCGGCCGGAAGCCCCGCTGCCACCTTGTCGCCTCGCTTGTCGTATTCGCCGCGAATCAGGACGAAGGCATCACGGGGATTTGGCAGTTCGCGCATTACCATGACGTTCGGAGATGCGGCCATGATCTTGTTTTGCTGCTGCTTGAACGCGGCTACTGCGGATTCCGCCTGCTTCAGCGGGCTGTCGACATTCGCCCGGAAGAATTTCTCTAATTCGTCTTTCTGCTGAGCAGACCGCTTGTCCGCATCGAGAGCCAGAGTCTGCTTGAGTGAATCAGGAAAGCTGGCCCCATCGAGTTTCACTGTTGTCGGCGGAAGCGACGTCATTGACACGCGGAACCGTCCGATGTTGTGCTGGCTGAGGGCTTCGTGTTTCAACCGAACCGTCAGCGTTGCGTCTTTCGGGACCGACAACGGGCTCTCAACGAGAAACATGGCGTTCGTCTGATCGCGCCGCGTCGGACCATCAACAGCCCATCCGTTACTCGGCGCCCCATCGAGAACCAGTCCGATTTCCCATCCTTTTTGCGAATACGTCGCTTCCGCACGATAAAACTTTGCGGTCAGCGGCTCTTTCAGGCTGGGAGCGCTGATTTCAGCTTCGACGGATGACAGGACGAAGTTTCCGTTGGAATATCGTCCCAGGCTCTGGTTCGGCAGGCTCGGGTCGGCAAAACACTCAAGTAGCAAACCGCTGAAGTTGCCGGCATCGATCGGCGCAGTGATCGTATAAACGTCATTCTGAGGATTCTTTCCTGCAACGAGATATGACCCATCTGCCTGCCGGGTCATTTTGGCTCCACCCGCTGATTTGACAGTCTTGACCGCAAGCTGCTGCCAGACCGTAACACCAGTCTCGGCAACTTTGGATTTGAAGCCCGGTTCCCAAGCTGCGATGAGTTGCGGCAATTGCTTGAGTGCTTCTTCAACTCGCTTTTCTGCCCGAGCAATCTCTTCATCGAGACGAGCCAGTTCCGCTTCCTGTTCGTCGGTCGGAACCACAATCAAAGGATCGGTGTTCTTCGAGTCCCCCTGCAACGTCCCGCTTTCGGCGATGTTATTGAAGAAAGAAAAGAGCTGGTAGAACTCGCGCTGCGAGATCGGATCGTATTTGTGGTCGTGGCAACGACAGCAGTTGAGTGTCAGTGCCATCCAGGTCATCCCGGTTGTTTCCACGCGGTCGATCACGGTTTCGACGCGCCATTCCTCGGCGATGATTCCCCCTTCGCCGTTCAAGCGATGATTGCGATTGAAACCCGTTGCGATGTTTTGGGCTCGACTCGGGTTGGGAACGAGATCGCCAGCCAGTTGGTCAATCGTGAACTGATCAAACGGCTGATTACGATTGAACGCTTCAATCACCCAGTCTCGCCAGGGCCACTGATATCGACTGCCATCGGTCTGATACCCGTTACTGTCAGCGTAGCGAGCGAAATCGAGCCATTGCAGCGCCATTCGCTCGCCGTATCGCTTCGACTGCAGCAGGCGATCAACGACTTTTTCGTATGCGTCGGGCGATTGATCGGCCAGAAACGCCTCGACTTCCGCCGGGGTCGGCGGGAGCCCTGTCAGATCGAGCGACACTCGCCGAATCAACGTCTGTCGCGATGCTTCCGGAGACGGTTTCAGCCCTTCCTGGACCAGACGCGCCAGAACGAACTGGTCGATGGGGTTACGAACCCAGTTTTCATGATTTACGGCAGGTGGGACAGGCCGTTGAACGGGCAGAAATGCCCAGTGCCCCTGATATTCGGCCCCCTCGGCAATCCACTGTTTCAGGAGTTCAATCTGCCGGGCCGTCAGTTTTTTGCCGGAACTCGCTGGCGGCATCTGCAGATCTTTGTCGCTGGTGACGATGCGAGTCACCAGTTCACTGGCCTCGGGCTTTGCAGGAACGACCGCCGCCCGTCCCGACTCACCCGCTTTCACCGCGGCGTCTTTCAAATCCAGTCGCAAGCCTGCCTGACGCTTGTTCTCATCCGGGCCATGACATTGAAAGCAGTTATCCGAAAGAATCGGCCGGATATCTCGATTGAACGAGACCTTATTGTCGGCCGCACCAGCGGAGGTGGAAGTGATCGTGACGATAACAACAGACATCGCAACGAACTGTGCGACGCGGATCATCAGGCGGACAACCATGCGAGTCATTTCCAAGGGGTGAATCTTCAATCGGTTCGCTCTTCCCGTCACCAGAGCAGCCTATCAGAATACTCGGTTTGGACAGTTTGAAAAACTGTTTTCGAGGAAATGCGTGCGTTTGAGAAGTGTTCTCGTTTTTGAGGATGAGCAATGGGCTGAGTTGCCCGACAGCCAGACGTCACGAGGTGGCTCCCTCGACCATGCGATTCCTTTTATTTTCCCTTCGTGGTCATCGTGCCCTTCGTGTTTAAAAAAGAATTCGCTGTCCAGATGCATCTGGAACGGATGTTCTTTTGGATGGAGCGATCAGAATGACAGTCGAAATGGATTCAGATCACGGCTTTCTGTAGATTGAATCACCAGAACGCTTCCACAACTCCCGCCCAGGACCATTCGCATGCCGGAACTTGCGATTGAATTCGAAAACGGTCGAAAGTCTTTCGAACCCGGGGAAGAGATTTCGGTCACGCTTTCATGGGACCTTGCTTCGCCTCCTGACGCGATTGAGTTGCGTGCGGTCTGGAACACCGAAGGGAAGGGGACCACGGATCTGGGAATTGAGCATTCCGTCACAATCGACAGTCCCAACTCCACTGAAACCCGTAAGCTGACATTCGAACTTCCGGAAGCCCCTTACAGCTTCTCCGGGAATTTGATTTCACTCGTCTGGGCTCTGGAAGTCGTCGTAAAACCGTCTGACCAATCGTGTCGTGAGGAATTCACGATGGCCCCGGGAGCGACCGAGATCATTCTTACACCCGTCGTACAACCCGGCAGATTCAAGATGGGTGTCTGATGCGAGCTCGCGATAACCCGTTTTCTGTTTCGCGTGTGCTGGAACTTCGCTACCAGTTTCACATGCAAGGCGAACAGGGATGGCCCTCGTTGCTTTCCCGGCTAAAGAAGTTGCGGTATCGCGCAGCCATCGTAGGCCCTCATGGATCGGGCAAGACGACTCTGCTTGAGGATCTCGGTGTACGCCTGGCTGAACAAGGATTTCGAGTCCATTCAGTATTTCTCAATCGCCAGCAACGAGCCTATCCCCATCATATTGCCTCAGAATCCAGTGGAAAACTGACTTCGCGCGATATCGTTCTATTGGATGGATGTGAGCAGCTTGGACTTCATCACTGGTGGCAATTTCGCTGGCAGATGCGTCATGCCGGTGGACTGATCGTCACGACACATCGCGCCGGCAGGCTTCCAGTACTCTGGCGGTGCCAGACCAACCCCGAATTGCTTTTCGAACTGGTTCGTCGTCTGCTCGATTCCAACTGTCATCGTCATTCACACTGCGCCGACGAATTGGCGGTCAGTGGTCAGCACGCAATTTCCGCGGTCCCAACCCTCACCGAAGCGAATGAGTTATTTCAAGACCATCGAGGGAATCTGCGAGACGCGTTCCGTGATCTGTACGACCGTGCAGCGATGTCTCAGCATTCCAACAGTTGACCCGCGTGCAACGATTACGAAACCTGCATGTCGTGGTCGACCATGCTGCGAACCAATTCCGGAAACGATGTGGTGGGTGACCAGCCAAGTTCCTGGCGAGCTCGCGTGGAATCCCCGATCAACTGATGAATCTCTGCAGGGCGATAGAATTCGGGATCGACGACGACGTGCTTCTGCCAGTCGAGGCCGACATGGCTGAAGGCAATTTCACAGAACTCCCGTACCGAATGTGTTTCGCCCGTCGCGATGACATAGTCACTTGGCTTCGGCTGCTGAAGCATCTGCCACATGGCGACGACATAGTCACCAGCAAATCCCCAGTCGCGCTGCGCATCCAGATTTCCCAGCGGTAGCTTGTCAATCAGTCCTTTCTTGATGCGGGCGACATGCGATGTGATTTTTCGAGTGACAAATTCAAAGCCACGCCGAGGTGACTCGTGGTTAAACAAGATTCCCGACGCCACGAACATCCCATAGGCTTCGCGATAATTGCGAGACAAATCAAATCCCGTCACCTTTGAGATTCCATAAGGACTGCGCGGCGAAAACTTGGTCACTTCAGTTTGAGGTGACTCGGACGCGTTCCCAAACATTTCGCTCGACCCTGCAAAATAGACTTTGCAACCTGGGGCGGCCTGTTTCACGGATTCCAGAACATAGTGCGTTCCGTCGATGTTCGTTCGAAATGTCGAAAAGGAATCGTCAAACGAGTACGAGACGAAGCTTTGTGCTGCCAGGTGGTAGAGTTCGTCAGGCTGGATCTGGTTCACGGCACTGTAAAGAGATGGGAAACTCTCCAGGCTCGCCGCGTGCAGATGAAGCTGACCACGAATCGGCAGGATTCGTGACAATCGATGCCGAGCGTCTTCGAGCGCCACGCGGCGAACGAGGCCATGGACCTCGTACCCCTTCTCCAGCAGAAGCTCCGCCAGATAGGAACCATCCTGCCCCGTAATACCAGTAATCAATGCTCGCTTCATCAGTACTCGATCGACGTCTTATTGAGGATTCTTGCTGGAAAGTGGAGAGGTGGCTGCAGGTGCGGGATAGCAATCGGTCACGGTCCACTGCTCATGTCGGATCAGTCCGCCTGATTCGATGTCAGTCACTCGGATTTCAAATTGAGCTGTGCCAAATGGAAATTCGTCACACAGCCATGTATCGCATCGATATTGATACAGAGGTTCGTCAACAGGGAAATCGACGGTAGCGGCAGCGGTCTGACAGCGAAACGCATCATTACGCATTGGCAACCTCAGGTACCGAGTCTTGCCGGCTCGATACTCCTTTTTGAGCGGCAGACCGCGAACAAACGTCAGGTCCGCCACCTTCTGCTGTGGCGAAACATCGTCTGACCAGCGGACGCAATCGATCACAGGCGCCCCTTCGCTAAGCCGCTTCGCATCGATAGCAAACTGGCGAACTGTTGCCAGCGGCTGACCGTCGAGTGCCTCCTGAACGACGATCTGCACAAATCCCGGCTGCGGATCGTCCTGCGTCTTCACTGCCAATCGGCGACGGATGACTGCCCCGTCGATCCCGGCAGATGTGAATTCGATCCACGGTAACTCGCCTGTTTTCGCTTCCGGGACCGACAGAAACCATGTCCATAATGTGCGGGGCAGTGGAGCAGGCTTACGAGTGTAGTCGATCCACTTCCAGGCTTCCATCCTCTTGAACAGCCACGGCTGTTGCCAGGGGTTTTCGATCGGAAGCCAGGCCGACATTGCAGACAGGCCGAACAGAGCGACCTGCAGCCATCGCATCGGGGCCACGCGGGCGTCGAAATCTATGACCGGTATCATTGCCAGTAACCAGAAGGGAATCAGCCACAGAGCCCAGCGCAGCGAGCAACTGACACCGCCATAGTTGTAGTTGTCGAATCGAGTCATGTAGAAGGCAATCACGACAACTGACATGACAGCCCCCACGCGAATTAGCGTTCTCAACGCTCCATTTCGCACGAATCCACTCGCCAGCCAACCGCCAATCGCGAGTAGAAACAGCGGGGTCAACGAAAAAATGCCGTGATGCCCGATCGTTGAATGCAGGAAATACACAGCGGGCGAATCAAGGTTTCGATCAACTCCATCGGGGTCCGACCAGTAACTCGGAATTCCATCGACAACGAAGTTGTATTTCGAAGACCCGTAATTCGCGTAAGTCGGTTTCCAGCTTCCTGTCGCGATCACGTTTGTGGCAAGAAACGCGACGATCGGAATCAATGCTGCGGGTGCGTACCACAGGGCTGTCTGACGAAAGGATCGTCGTACGGCGAGCACAAATGTTGCCAGCCCGAACGCGGCAGCGGGGAGTTCATTCGCGCAGGCCCAACCCGCAGAGAGCCCGCACAAAACAAACGCCCAGGCGCGAGGCGACTCGTCCGACAGAATCCGCTCCAGCGCATACAGACTGCAAATCACTCCTGCCACTGCGACAGTGTGATTGTTGAGAGTCATCAGAAACGGAGAGACCAACGTCGCGAATGACGCTGACGCCAGCACAAACAGTCGACACCAGGCAGACTGAGCGACGCGTGCCAGTAGTTTCCACAGGACCATCAGCGAGATAGCAAATGGAATGATGTTGACGACCAGCAAAACCAAGGCAGTCACCGGCTGAGTCTGTTCTTCGAGAGACCAGCCAGTCAGTCGCTGTACGCACCATGTGATGCCGGCAACAATCACCGTGAGCAACGGAGGCTTCGTCGAATAGAAGTGCCCATCATCAAAAATGATGTCGATGGAGTCCCAGCCGGGAACCTGACGAATCTCATCAATCTGAAAAGTCCCGCGTTCAACCAATGACCAGACCGTACACCAGCGCGAACGGTCGTTGGCGCTCTGGAGCGGACGGGCGTTCAAGAGGGCCGTTGCATGCAGAACGACGGCGACCAAAATCAACAGTGCCGCTCCCCAACGTTCGGCGATCGAGGGCCCCTGGTCGTTATCCACGGAAGACATACGCGATCTTTACTTGCTGCTTTTCTTGTCGTTCTTGGCCTTACGCTTTTCTTTCAGCGTCATCGTCGGTTTCTTGGCGACTTCCTTCTTCGCTTTGTCCCCTCGTCCCTTGTCTGCCATTGAAATCGCCTTTACGTGAAATTCAACGAAACTCGCCACGCTCACCGTGAGCGTGCGCTATGACGGGAATGATAGCAGGTCTCTCATTGATTCGAACCTGTGACTGCGAAAAACGGCTCAGTCTATCAATGAAGTGAGCCAATGCGTTGAGCCAATTTCGAGACTCGCCTCAACAAATCAACGAAGCGACGCACACGCGGCCATCGCCAGGACTGCAGTTTCAATTCGCAGGATACACGCCCCCAGGCTGACTGCTGTTGCTCCAGCAGCGACGGCCATCGCGACCTCGTCCTCTTTGAATCCCCCTTCGGGGCCGACTGCGAAGACGATCGATGCCGTCTCGGCCAATGCCACGTGGAATCTTTCACCCGTCGGATGAGCGATATAGCTTGTTCGCCCTGTAATCTCCGTTTTGACGAAATCGGCCCAGGCCATAACGGGCGAAATCTCCAGCAAAAAATTCCGCCGCGACTGCTTGCAGGCCGCAATGACTGCCTGTCGCTGCTTTTCCAGTTTGCTGTCTCGTGGATCGACGACACTGCGCGACGTGACCAGAGGGATCAGGCGAGTCACGCCGAGTTCCGTTGCTTTCTCGATCAGCCAGTCGAACCGGTCACCTTTGGGGACGGCCGTTCCGACGATGATCTCTCGATCGGGTTTCGCTTCCTGGCGTGACGAAAGTATCATCAATTCGGCGTCGCGTTTGCGAATCGTCAGAATCTGCGCCTCGGCAATTCTGCCTGCCCCGTCAAACAGTTCGACGTGATCTCCCGTTGAGGCACGCAGCACGTGCATCAAATGGTGAGCTTCCAATCCATCCAGAACAACCGTCCCGGACTCGGGAAGCTGCGGATGGAAGAATCGATTGAGCATATTCGTTGATGTCCAGAATCAGTCGCGTGGCCTTGAAGTCGCGAAGCGACCGCGTCGCTGCATGGCCAAAGGGCAGTGTGATCCGATTTGAGAAATCACTGTGCCTCGGGGGGAACGTCGATCAGATAAACCTTGCCATCATTCGCCAGAACGGCGATCTGCTTGCCGCCCGGGGCGTAAGTGGCCGAGAAGACCACCGTCGGGACCTTATACGAAAAGAGAGGCTTTTCCTGATTCGGGTCCCAGATGTTGACGTTTCCTGCATAGCCGATCGACAGCAATCGTGTTCCAGCCGGGTTGAAATCCACCTTGTAGATGTCGTCCTTATGCCCTGCAATCGACTTCAACGGAGTCGGATTATCAATGTTCCACAGGAAGACTTTTCGATCCAGGCCGGCAGCCGCCACCTGCTGCCCGTTGGGGCTGATCGCAATTGAGTAGACCGCGTCATTTGGTCCGTTCAACTGTCGCACCTGAGCTCCATCATCCTGCTTGTAAATTCGAACCGATTTGTCACCCCCCGCCGTCACGATGAAATTGCCATCAGGAGTAAACGCCAGAGCGTAGATCGCCCCGACTTGAGGAGCGAACGTGCGCAGGTTCTGGTTCTTTTCGTAGTCCCAGATCTTGACCGTCTTGTCGTTGGATGCAGACGCCAGCAATGGCAATGTCGGGTGGAACGCGACACCGTACACTTGCGACTGATGCCCCGTCAGAACCAGAGTCGCCCCGGCGGATGCAATTGACCATGTCCGCACGGAACCATCCGCCGCAGCGCTGATCGCCGTCCGGTTATCGGGAGCAAACGCCAAGCTGGTGATACTGGCCGGATGACCATCCGTCACCTGAGCAGGTTCCTGTGATGGCGGCATCGCCGGTTGAGGATTTGGCGGCGTTGGATCGTATCCGCGGATCAGGTGATCACTGCCAGCCACCACCAGCTTTTTCTGGTCTGGGCTGTAGGCAATCTGAACAACTTCCGCGGGAACCGTGATGTCATACTGAGGCTTGGTGCCGTCGTTGATGTTCCAGAGCTTCAGCTTTTTGTCACTGCCGCCCGTGGCAATCTGCTGTTGATTCGGGTTGATTGCAACAGATCGAACTGCTCCCTGGTGCCCCTTGTATTCACGAGCCATCGTCCCATTGTTGACGTCCCACGCCTTCACGCTGCCGTCATCCCCGGCTGTGAAGTGTTGAGCCCCATTCGGGTGAATCGCAAGGGCATTGACGCGTTTCGGATCGGCCACATGAACCAGTTGATTGACGTGTGAGTCCCAGTAGACGTTCTTGTCTGCTCCTGCAAATACAAAGTTGATATTGTCCGTGGCAAAGCTGACACCATTGATCGCTCCCCCGCCTTCCGCCACGTAGTGCTGAGTCTGCTTGCCGGATTGCAGGTTCCATCCACGAACGGTCCCGTCATGGCTCGACGAAATCAGCTTCTGGTTGTCGCGACTGTATTCCAGTGCAGAAATCTTGTCCGTGTGCCCCGCATAGGTTGCGAACAAGTTGCCATCGCCCAGATCCCAGGCTCGGATATTCTTGTCATCGGACCCCGCAGCAATTTTCTGGTTATCCCATGACACTGCCACAGCTCGAACCACATCAACTCCATCGATCTCACGAACCTGAGCACCGTCGGCAACGTTCCAGATGCGGACTTTCTTGTCAGCCCCACCCGAAACAAGGTGTTGCTGGTTCGTGGCATAGGCAATGGCAAACGTACCACCGGGATGGCCGGCAAGGGTACGAACTTCGGTTCCTTCATTCGCCTTCCAGATCTTGATCGCTCCACTGGTATCAGCAACGGCGACTTCCTGATTATTCGGATGGATCGCCACCGCCGTGATTGGTCCTGCCTGTTCCGGATAGGCTTTGATCAGCATCCCGTTGTTGACATCAAACAATCGGGCGATCTTGTCTTCGCAGCCGGTAATAATTCGAGCTGCATCGTTCTGGAAGCTGAGGGCTCGCACCGGCCCGCCATGTCCATCCAGATTTCGCAGCGGTTGCTGATTGGCATAGTTCCACAAACGGCAGGTCTTGTCGGCAGATCCTGTCGCCACCATCGTGTTGTTCGGACTGACTCGAACGGCGAGGATCGGTTGTTCGTGTCCACCGGCCGTCTTGGACGGCGTTCCCAGATTCGGCCAACGTTTGACGAGTCCGTCTGCACCGGATGTCATCACCCAGGCATTGCTTGAGGGGAACGCCAGCCCCGTGATTTCAGCGGTATGAGCTCCGAAGACTCCCTGAGGAGCTCCATCCGCCGGATTGAACAGACGAACGAAACCTGCAGAGTCTGCCGCAGCAATCTGCTGCTTGTCGTTACGAAAGGCAACTCGCACGATCGGGTGAGGAAGTGGCTTGAGTTCTTTCACCAGAGTGCGGTCGGCGGCATTCCAGATTCGCAAGATCTGGTCAGAACCACCCGTCAGCCACTGTGTTCCATCAGCGTTGACGGCCAGGTTCGTCGAACCCATTTTCGCCTGAAGCGACGCGGTCGGCTTGGCAACCGGGACGTCCCACAGACGGATGCTGTTGTCGAGTGACCCGCTGACGAGGCGGCTTCCATCCTTCGAAATCGCCACACTCAGCACCAGCCCCGTGTGTCCGCTCATCGACCGAAGGGTCGTCGAGGAATTCAGGTCCCACAGCCGCAGGGTTTTATCGAAACTCCCCGTTACCAGTTTCGTTCCGTCCGGGGTGTAGACCGCTGCGTAGGCGGGATCGGCGTGTCCTGTCAGAACCTTGGGATCAGCCGCAGACACGGACGATGCCGCGCAGGCAACGACGACAAACAACAAGCCAGAGCGGTTCAGCATGGTTGGCCTTTTGTGGATTTAACCGGGGATCGTGTGAAGGCTGCCGGATCAAACCGCCATCCATGCGCTATCGGCATCGACGCAGTCTGACAGGGCGGCAGCAGGGGGTAGGCACACAGCAGGTTGTCGGGCAGGGCGAACTGCAATTCGCCTGAGCCACTGTGGTCGGTTCAGTCGGGGCGGGGGCAGACGAAGCATCGTGGTTCACCAGCCAGATATTCCTGAAGTGAACTGGATTCCCATGATTCTGGAACAGAATTGGCAAAGGATTTGGCCCTTCGGGTGAGCCCCCGCCGGTCTTGTTATCCAGTTCCAGATTGTTGTGAACAATTACGCCATTGTGGCGAACGGTGATCCGCCCTTTGGCGATGCGTTTGTTGTCGGCATCAAACTTTGGGGCCGTAAAATCGATGTCATATGTCTGCCATCTCAATGGTGGAAAGCTCATGTTCATGTCGGGAGCCTTGAACCGGTAAAGTGAAGCACAGTCGTTGAACTGCAGTTCCAGGCCAAACGAATCCAGAACCTGAACTTCATACCGCTTCTGCAGGTAGAAGCCGCTGTTGCCACGTCCCTGTCCGCGAGCATACGGCATGTAGGGGATGCGGAATTCGGCATGCAAAGTGAAGTTCTGGACGGGCTCGGTTGTTTCGGCACCAATTTCCAGCAACCCATCCGGCGTCAGCTTGGCATTCTTCAATCGATCGGTCGCTTTCCCGTCGAACAGGACCACCGCGTTGGCAGGCGGACGAGCCCCCTCGGTCTGACTGGTTCGATTCTGACGAATCAAACTTCCCAGAAACGCACCGCCCGAATTCTTCACATTTGCTCGCCCTGCGCTGAGCTCTATCATCAGGCCTTCGCCAGACAGTTCAACCTTCAACTCGATCCGCTGGCCACTCAGCTTCTGAGTCTTGGAACCATCGTAACCGTTTCCGGGCAGGCCCCCTTGATACCACAGGGCGTCGAACTTTCCATCACCCATCGCAACGACTTGCAGTCCGACGACCCGGTTGCCCCCTTCCTGCGCCTTCACACTTCCGAAGTATTCGCCCTGGAAATGATAGTCTGCATCGACATGAGCCAGATCGGTCACTCCCTTTTTCAGGTCTTGAGCGACCGCCTGCCCGGCGAGAGAAACAGCGCAACAAGCGGCTACGGCATACGACAGGATCAAACGCATTGGAGGTACGTTCCTTTCAAAGGGAAATCAGCCACCAAGAGAGTAGCCGCAGATGCTTCACAGTTCAAACACGGATCAAAAACTACTTGTGCGGATGACGTCTGGCCTGATGGTAAGTAACTGGCCTGATGGTAAGACGCTGCGAACCTGACCGCAGTCGCGACCGAGTTCGCAGGTTTCAACCAGCAAGGACATCCGCACATCGATCAACCCCCTTCGGGGGCCAGACGATTATTTCGAAACGCCGATGCCAATGAGGCGTCGGCAATGCTTTCACATCCGGTCATGGTGGCCACAACCATGCCCGACAGATCGAGGAACTCGATATCGACTCGAATCGAATGTTCCGACGCCTGCGTCACCTGCACTACGATCTTGACCCCCGTATGCGGGAAGACCTTTCGGTACTGGCGGTAGCTGGTAATTGAGCAGGGTAGGCACGGCAGTCCCTTGATTTCCTGAGCCCACAGGATGACCGCCTGAAGTGCCGCATCGATTGACAACGGATCAGCAATCCAGGCACTGCGAAGTGGTTCTCGCATCCACGCCCAGGGGGCAGGAGACGTGCGGGAATCGACAATGATTCCGTCCTGCGAACAGGCTTCCACAGCCGCAATTCCCTGCAGATGGGAACCGTGGAACAGTTTGGTGGCGTACGCCGTTGCCATATCGAGCGAATAACCCCGCAGCGTCACTTTCAATTGCGGTTCTGCTGCCGGGCTGTACTGGGATGTCAGAGTCACCGTTCCGCCGGCATGAACGACATCGCGGCCACCCGACTGACTGACCAGTTGCGTGCGTACCGTGAATCGACCACCGACACGAATGGTCTTGCCAACCATGACTCTCAGAGTGATACTGCCGACGCGATCCATTCGAACGCCATGGAAGACGCGGAAGTCATCAATCCCTTCTAGATCCAACCCGGGATTGTGATGAATCGCACCGTGAGCCAGCCATTCCATCACGACCGCGACGGGAAGGACTGCGCGTCCACCGATGACGTGAGATTCCAGGAACGGATACTGCTTCAGATCGATGGTCCGTTCGAAGGCCACCTTCAGTTCATTCGCGTCGTTCGCTCCCGTCTGGCCGATTTCCGCGAAGACCCACGATCCACTCGGATTCGGTGCCGGAACCGGTTTCGGCTGTTGCGGTGCTGGGATTGAGCCAGCCAGCAACACGTTGGACGATCCCTGTTGTCGAACAGGTGGAGGCGTCATGACGCGCACTGGAGGAACGGGTTCCCCCGCCAGCAGAATATTGGACGAACCTTGCAGCAGTACCGACTGACGCGTTGGTGCGACCGACGACCCTGACGGCGTTGGAGATGCTCCTGCCAGCAGGATGTTCGACGAATTCCGGACACTCGTTGCAGGAGCGACCGAAGGCGCAGGAGTCGGTTCTGGCTGACGAGTCACAGTTGCTGACGGGGCTGTTGCGGCCGGTGGAGTCGCCAGCGGAACTGCGACAGGTTGAGCAGGTGCTGGACCAACCGCCGGCGCGGCCGAAGCCGCCGGAAGATCCTCATTCTTTCCCAGCACCAGTACTTCAACGGGTCGGCTTGTGGCCTGTGATAGCTCCTGCACCACCAGGTTCGCTCCGTCCGTCAACGGAATCAGGCCAACCTGTTCCGCAGCGAAGAGCTTCTTGAGTCCACCTGTGACCATACCTCCATCCCACGGTCCCCAGTTGAAGGAAACGACGTGTGTTCGAGGGTGATCGACAGCGAACTGGCAAGCCAGTTTGTTCAAGACTTCGTTGGCCACAGCGTAATCACACTGGCCGACGCGTCCATACCGGGCGGTATACGACGAGAACAGGCAAAGGAACTCGAGCCTGTCCGGCCGCACTGCCCCCAGCAGGTTGCGGAGACCAGAGACTTTCGTCTGGTAAACACGTTCAAACTGGTCTCGCGTTTTGTCTTCGATCCGCTGGTCCGCCAGTACTCCTGCTCCATGAATGATTCCACGAATCGGTCCGAATTCGCCCTGCAATTGCAACAGCAACGGCCGAACCGTGGCATGATCGCGAATGTCGACCGCATGGTAGCTGACAGGGACCCCGGCTTCTCGCAATCGAGCCAGTGTCATGGTGACTTCGCGGCTGGCGAGTATCTGTCGATAATTCGACTCGATGACTTTTGGCAAAGTCCCCCGAGGCAGGCTGGCGATCAAACCTTGCTTGATTTCCGTCTCACTCGACAGCTTCTTCAACCACTCAGGCTCTTCTGGAGGGAGTGGACTGCGTCCGAGGATCACCAGCCGTGACTTCCATTGGTGAGCGACCGCCAGAGCAGCTTCGGCAGTGACTCCACGAGCCCCACCGCTGACGACAATCAGTTCGCCCGGCTTGATCGCGACAGGGCCGCTGACCATCGACGTCAACGATTCCTCGACGACCTTCGGTGTCGATCGACCGCCCGGCATCAGTCCGATTTCAATCGGACCTTTTCGGAACAACTCATTGACGATCTGCTGAGCGGCATCGCCCGCTGACGGCCAGTCGGTGGCGAGGTCGAATGCCTTGCAGGTCAGTTCCGGCCATTCGCGAGCCGCCGACTTCACCAGTCCTGACAGACCACCCGAAATCGGATCGGTGATTGTACGCCGGGGGCCAAACCCGAATTGACCGTCCAGTCTGGATATGGTCGAGAAGACTGCCGTCGAATTGGCTGCAGTCCGACGCAATGCCGGTCCTACCTTTTGCAGCCACTCGATCGCACGCCAAAGCTGACGATCTGTGGTCCCTTCGGCAGGAGACACAATAATCAAACCTGCAAATCGCTCGGGGATTGCAGAGGCAGATGGCTCATCCAGATTCACGACGCGTGGTTTGAAACCACGAGCCGAAAGTTCCGCCGCAATTCGCAGCGATAATTCCAGCCCGTCTTCGGTCACCCAGATTTCTGAACCACGCTGAATCGGCAACTCGGGCGCTGATGACACGGGAGGAAGAGCTTCCGCACGGACCACGCTTCGAACCAGAGTGGCTGGCTGGTCACACGGTTCTCCCGGATTGGTCTGGCGTCGCGGAGGAGCAACAACCTGACTGCGTACCGGTTCGGTTACGGGCGATGAAACTGGCATGGAAACCGGCGCGGGAGCTACAGGCGCGGGAACCGGTTTTTGAAGATGGCCAGTGCGAGCTTCGGCCAGCGTGACGACATCTTTCAGTGTATGAAGTTCCCCAAGTTCCTCCGGCAGAAACGCGGGCAGATTAGGGACTCGTTCCTGCAGTGCTGACAGGATCTCAACGCGTTTGATCGAGTCAATTCCCAGGTCGTGATCGAGACTCATTTCCAGATTCAGCATCTCTGTCGGATAGCCCGTCTTCTCGGAAACGACAGACAAAACCGTTGCGGTCAGGTTGGAAGCAGGCACCGCTTGCTGTGGTGGGGTTGATTGAACAACAGGTGGAGGTGCAATGACAGAGGCCGCCACTGCAGCTGCAGGCACAGCGGCTTGTGTGACAGGGGGAGCAGCAACGCTCGTCGATTGGACTGTCCGCGCATCTGCCAGGATGACAACATCGTTCAGCGTATGGAGTGAACCGAGTTCCTCAGGTTTGAACGCCGGAAGATTGGGGACTCGCTCCTGCAGTGCTGAGAGGATTTCAACACGCTTGATCGAATCGATTCCCAGATCGTGATCCAGGCTCATTTTCAGATTCAACATTTCAACAGGATAGCCCGTCTTCTCGGAAACAACGGCCAGCACGGTTTCAGTCAGGCCCGATGACGGCCCAGCCAGAGCAGATCCAGTCTGGGGGGCAACAGCCGTGGCAATCGGAGCTGGGGCTGGAATCGTCGAAGACGGCACAACCGCCAGCGCGGCAACGGCACTGGAACCTGCTGTCCGAGCTTCGGCCAGTGTGACGACATCCTGCAAGGTGTGCAGCGATCCGAGTTCTTCCGGCTTGAAGGCGGGCAGATCTGTAACTCGCTCTTGAAGAGCCGACAGAATCTCCACGCGCTTAATCGAGTCGATGCCGAGATCGTGATCGAGGCTCATCCCCAGATTCAGCATCTCTGTCGGATAGCCGGTCTTCTCTGAGACCACAGCCAGCACCGTAGCCGTCAGCGCTGAAGCGGCTGCTGGTGTAACGACAGCAGCTGGCACTGGAACGGCGGTCTGAGTTGCCACGGGACTCGGGGTAAAGGCAGCCGGCGACGGCGACCCTGTACGAGCATCAGCAAGGGCAACGACATCATTCAGAGTATGCAGAGAACCGAGTTCTTCTGGTTTGAATGCGGGAAGATTGGGGACTCGCTCCTGCAGTGCAGACAGAATTTCGACACGCTTGATCGAATCGATTCCCAGGTCGTGATCCAGACTCATCCCCAGATTCAGCATCTCTGTCGGATAGCCGGTCTTCTCCGAGACCACCGACAGGACGATGGCCGTCAAAGGCGAACTGGCCGCAGCAGGAGCCACAGGTGCCGGGGCAACTGGAATCGGTGCTGCAGGAATTGATACCGCAATCGTTGGTGCGACGGGTGCCGGGACTGCTGGGGGAGGAACGACAATCTGCGGAGCCACTGGTTCAACGATCGATCCAATGAACTCGTTCTGATTCGCAGGAGCTGCCGGAATCAGATCTGAAATTGACGGGGCATAAGACGTGGCTGCATCAAAAGCGATCTGCCGTGATGAGCTTCCATTCGAACCTGGCTGATGCTGACGGAGAGTCAACTCGAGTTGGCGTTTCGCCAATTCCTCAAAGGTCCGCAAGGCAGCTTCTTGCGATTCCAGAAACTGCCGATGAATCCGCGCCGTCTCTTCCTGCATCCGCTGCAGTGTCTTCAAATGATCCTGAATCGTCGCCAGACTGTCGTCCGATTGCGGTAAGCCCGATCCGAAATCGGATTGCGAAAAGGGACTCATGGATGATGCCTGCGAAAAGTTCGGTGTCAGATTGTCGGACGTTGTCACGACAGGATCGGCTGGTGTTTGAGCAATGACCGTCGATTCGGCCGAGGATCCCAGAAACATCTCATTCCGCGAAACCATCGGCAGTTGCGTTTCCGGTGCCGACGACAGTGCCATCGGGGCTCGTGGCGGCAGGGGTGTGCGTGGTTTCACGTAGTTTGCTCCGCAAATCGGGATCCGCAGTCGGTTGGATCCTGATTCCGCAGCTTCTGCAGGCCGCGGATCCCAGGCATCCAGCCGGATCGAATAGCCTGATGCTGACAACTGCGCCAGAGCGTGAGCAAGATCAAAGATGCCGCCGCGGCGACCATTTGACGAATCGAGTGCGATTGCCCGGTATTCCCGGCCACTCAGGATCGAATTCACGAGTCCCGTCAGGACCGCTCCGGGGCCAACTTCCAGGAACGTCCGCACGCCATCGGCGTACATCTGCTCGATCTCATTCACAAAATTGACAGGCCGGGCCAGTTGGGACGCGAGAAGATCCCTGGCCGCAGCCGGATCGGCCGGGTATTGCGTCGCCGTGCTGTTGGCATAAACCGGCAGTTGCGATGGTGCGAATTCCACCTCTTCCAGTTCCGGCCGGAACGCACGGCTGGCAGTGGAAACCAGCGGGCTGTGAAACGCCGCCGCTACGGGCAGTTTCTTACCTCGCAGATTCCGCTTCGAAAACAGTTCTGTCGCCCGATCGATCTCTGGAATTCGCCCCGATAGAACCACCTGGTTCGGGCTGTTGTAATTGGCAACGACCAGGTCGACAGCCATTTCCTTGATGGCCGCTTCGACTTGAGTCAGCGGAGCCCCCACAGCCAGCATACCGCCGTCAACTTCCTGTGCTTCGGCCATCAGGCGTCCGCGCAGCATCGACAGCCGATACAACGTTTTCGGAGCGAAGCGGCGCGAGGCGCACAGTGCCGTCAACTCACCATAGCTATGTCCAGCCGCTGCTTCAGGGTAGACGCCAAACTGGTCGAGAACAGCCAGTGCTCCCAGGCTGATCGCTCCGATTGCCGGCTGTGCGATCTGAGTCGCTCGCAATTCGCTGTCGCGTCGATCTCGAGTTGCCTGATTCCACGAAGGCTGCGGATAGATGTAGTCGCTGAGCTTCGCATCGGTTCGCACGCTGGCGTCATTGCACGATGCATAGACGTCATTCGCTTCCGACAGGACGTCATTCATCACAGGAAACTGACACGACAGTTCGCGCAGCATCCCGACATACTGTGAACCCTGGCCGGGGAACAGCATCCCCAGACGGCCCACAATCGGACCGCGGCCGTAATACGCTCCATCAGGAGTCGACCATTGGCTGCGGTCCGCATACTTGTCGAGCATGGTGAGCGCACCCGCCACCAGTTTCGCACAGTCGGTCTTGTCACGCTCCAGCACAAACAGCAATCGCTGAGCTTCCGCAGGACGAAATGCCGCTCGACTCGCCGCCGCTCGCTGTCGCAGCGCAGGCCAGTCTGCAGTGGTTGCCCATTCCTGCAATTTCCGGCCAAGTTCAGCCGCATTGGGTGCTGACAGAGCGACAACCTGAACGTCGCCATCCCAGTCGGGACTCTCGAATTGTTGAGGTGACTCTTCCAGCACACAGTGAAAATTACTGCCGCCGAATCCAAACGCACTGATCGCCGCCCGGCGCGGATAGCCATGCGGCTTGCACCACGGGCGGGCTTCGGTATTCACATAAAATGGAGAATCCTCTGCCATCATCGGGGCAGGAGGCTGGCCGACTTTGATCGTCGGTGGCAGAACGCGATGCTGCAGAGCCAGAACCGCTTTGATCACTCCCGCAGCCCCAGCCGCGGCTTTCGTATGACCAATCTGAGACTTGATCGAGCCGACAGCACACCAGGCCCCTTTGCGACCGGTTGATTTGTAGACCTGCATCAGGCCAGAGACTTCGGTCGCGTCGCCGACCTTGGTTCCCGTCCCGTGAGCTTCCACCAGTTCGATCGTATCGGGTGAAACTCCTGACACGCGATAGGCATCCTGCAGACAGCGAATCTGCCCTTCAGCCTTGGGGGCGTAGACGGCATTGCCCGCACCATCACTGGAAGTCCCGATCCCTTTGAGGACGGCATAAATGCGATCCCCGTCTCGTTCGGCGTCCGCCAATCGCTTCAGGACCAGGATGCCAACACCTTCTCCCAGGATCGTACCGTCGGCACTGTCCGAGAACGGCTTCGCATCGCCCGTCGGTGACAGGGCCGGTGTCTTGCTGAAGCACATGAACATGAAGATATCGTTGAACGTATCGATACCGCCCGTGACAACCATGTCGCTGCGACCGGTCCAAAGTTCCAGTGCTGCCAGATGAATGGCCGACAGCGAACTGGCGCACGCGGCATCGACGACGCAATTCGTTCCATGCAGATCCAGGCGATTCGCGATGCGCCCAGCGACAACGTTTCCGAGCAACCCCGGGAACGAATTCTCCTGCCAGGGGACATAGCTTTCCGAGATTCTCTGGACGACGTCATCGGCGACATCATCAGGGACACCCGCGTCCTTCAGAGCTTTCCGCCATTTCGGATGGCCCAGTCGAGCCCCCAGCGGAATGACCATTTCCAGAGTCCCGGTAACCCCGAGAATGCACCCGACTCGGGAACGATCAAACTTGCGACCAGCCCCGTAGCCAGCGTGTTCCAGAGCACGTCTAGCTCCCACCAGTCCGAGCAATTGCGAAGTATCGATCGCTTCCAGGTTATTGGGCGAAATCCCGTATTCGAGTGGATCGAATGGGACGGGCGAAAGAAATCCGCCTCGCCGGGCGTACGTCATGTCCGGCGACTTCTGATTCGAATCAAAATAGTCGTCGGGATTCCAGTGAGTCTCGGGGACTTCTGTAATCGCATCGACACCACGGCGAATGTTCGACCAGAATTGATCGAGATTTTCCGCCTTGGGGAACAGAGCACTCAGGCCGACGATCGCCAGAGGTGGTTGCTTGGTTTGATCTGCAGACATACTCATGTTTTCTGGTTGTCCGTGCGGCAGGCAATTGCCCTGCCCTGAAACCTTGTGCTGACAGCTTGAAAACCTGCCCTGTGACAAATGTTATGCTTCGACGATCGAACGCAACTGGTTAAATTCACGCGGCGGGATCTGTGCCACCGCTGCTGGCACAACCAACCCCTGACTCCGCAACACATTGATCCGCTGCATGACAGCCGCTCCGTAAAGCAGGTTGTAGGCCACGGTGGCAACACGTCGATTGGCGGGTTGAGCCAGGAATGTTCCCTTGGTCCATTCGTTGAACGCCCCCATCGCCGGACCGCACCAGATCTGGTAGTCGAGCCGACGTGACGGTTCGCCGCTGTTGGCCCAGCGAGACGACTGGCCCAGATACCAACGGAAAATCAACGCCATCTTGTGGTGAGGGTCGCGGTTCCCTTTTTCCACCTGAGCTGGATCGCGGGTGGAGAAATAGTCGGTCGTCTGCCGCCAGACTTCCTCCAGGGAAACTCGGAACAGATTCTTCTCAAGCCATTCCCGTTCGGACGCAGGGATCTCGTCGATAGACTTGTAGGCACGATACGTTTCGTACAGCTTGGCCGCTCGCATCGGAAACATCGTCCCGCGTTTCAGAACCTGGACCTTGACCCCCATTTCGAACATGTCTGCACAAGGACACATGGTGGTGTCGGCCTGCTCAGCGTCTGCCAGCATCTGCCGGACAACATCGCACGTTCCCGATTCAACGCACGCCTGCTGGACAGAACCGACCAGAATGTACGCGGCACCCATCGCATAAGCGGCGGCTGCCGAGGATGGAGTCGAAATCCCTCCACCAACGCCGACTCGCAGCGGTTGAGCAAACTGGTACTGAGCCATCGCCCGATCTCGCAGGGCCAGAATCGTCGGCAGCAGTGTCAGGGCAGGACGGTTATCCGTGTGTCCACCCGAGTCTGCTTCGGCCGTCATGTCCTGAGCGATCGGCACCTTTTCAGCCAGTTTCGCCTGTTCTGCTGTAATGGCCCCTTCGTCGACCAGTTGTGACAGAATCTTGGCAGGAGGAGGTGCGAAGAACTTGGAACCGATTTCAATTCGGCTCACTTTCGAAATCACTTTGTTCGGCGTGATGATGTTGCCGTGGATGTCGCGATGAATGCCGCTCAACCGGTACCGAACGACGTGCGGCGTCAAATCCAGAAACGCCGATGCTTCGACAAGTCGGACGTTTTTTCGCAGAAACAGATCAACAATCGCTTTTTCGAGCGATTGGTCGTTCGGGCTGTGGATCAGGTTGAAACCAAACGGAAGTTTACGATTGGGATCGGCCCCCAGCAGTGACAGGCGGTCGATCGCCTGTTCGACGCGCGCGGGAGCCAGTCCGGCTGCTCCGAAAATCCCCAGCATCCCGTGTCGAGCCATCTCTTCCACGATTTCGGCGGAACCAATCCCCGCCGCCATGGCGCCCGAGACGTAGGCGAATCGCATCCCATGGTCGGCTCGAAACGAGGCATCGCCGAGTTGCGACACATTGACCGGCGGAACGAAACCAACGATGGGATAGGCATTTGCGTTTCCGGTCCGAGCACCGAGGGTCGCCTGTCCCCCGCGAGCCAAAGCTCGTCCGCGAGCGGTTTCGACGATCAGCAGCGGCGCACTGATGTCTTGAACGGCCGCCGAAATCGATTCAGCGTCCAAGGCAAACGTACCACCAGTTGCAGACCATTCACCAAGAACAGCCGGGGTTGATGCGGTCATGGAGATCCAGAAAAGCAAAGGTTCAGGGAAATAGAATCGCCGGGACCAGCAGATCGAAAGGGAGCGCACCGGTTCGAGCGAAGAACCAATAGTATAAAAGTCTCGCCCCCCGGATGCACGCGGCGACCCGCCAGAACTTACCGATGAATCCAACTCCACTCCCTGGACTCCACCGATTGTTCGGCGCTGTTGCAAAAAGGCAACATGGGATTTCAAGAGCGGGATGGCGAAACCTCAGCAGGGTGGCACAGGTTGGCCGTCCCCGGCCTACCTGGGTCGCAACGCGACGAGAAGTTTACGCATATTCAGACTTTCCAACTTCCTGTGACTTCGTCACCCCGGTAGGCTCAGGGCAGCCAACCGGGGGCACCCGGGGGACTGCCCTATAACGATCCAAAGGCAGCAGCACCGCATCACCATGGCTACGGTCCTGACGGAAAGACGAAGCTTGTTGATCCAAGTGACGGCAATCCGCATTTCCCAACAATGCCTTAGAAGGATTATCTTAGATGGAATCGCAGAATGATGACGTGGTCAGTCTCTCAAATGGCGAGATCGTGATGTGGATCGATTCAGGGACGTTGCATTTAAAATGCGTCACAAAGCAAGGCGATCCGGTAGAGCTAAATGGTGAAGAAGTGATCGAATTGTTAGAGTCGCTTCAAAGATGTTTGCGACAATTGGACTGACACCGACCACGGCATTCTTGTCGTTGAGCCATAGCCCTTCGTTCTTCTTCGTGCGTTCTGTCAGCCATTCGCTGGGTGGCCCCGGTTGGCTGCCTTGAGCCTACCGGGGAGGCGCAGCCAAAGGAAGTTGTGATTCCAACCGAGTTTGTTCAGAATTCTCTGCATGGCAAACAAGCGGTGAGTTATTGATGACCAGTTGTTTGTGCAATTTGTCACATTCTCGGTCTTTCGTCGCCGTAGACTTTTGAATCACGATCACGCCAAACGGATTCTGCTGGGTTGGCTGAACGAAGTGCTCGAACAATTCCAGGCGCGCTGCGTCGGGTTTGTGATTATGCCCGAACACGTTCACGCGCTGGTATGGTTGCCCAAAACTGGTCAACTCAGTTCCTTCATGCACAGCTTGAAACGCCGATCAAGTATCGGCCTGCGAGACTGGTATCGCCAGAATTCACCCAACTATTCAGCCGACTTTCCAGAGGGAGACCGCTTTTGGCAGCCCAAATACTATGCGTTTGAGATCTACGAGCAAGAAAAGCTGATGGAGAAGTTGCAATATATGCATGAGAACCCTGTTCGCGCCGGATTGGTTGCTGCTACGACAGATTGGAAATGGACTTCTGCTCGATGGTACGAGTGGCATCGATCCGTTGGAGTACCGATCCAGTGGGTTCAGTGAAGAAAACTTCCTCTGGCTGCGCCACCCCGGTAGGCTCAAGGCAGCCAACCGGGGCCACCCGCG
>CAXBSB010000091.1:0-27729 GCA_963977965.1 uncultured Schlesneria sp. | reverse complement strand
GGCGAGCCGTCTGCAGGACGGTCAATTTCCGGATTTGATAATTTCTGTGTGCGGATGACTTTGCAATTCTTCGGTTGTTATCCGTTTCTTTGATTTGGGCGTTATGAGTACATATGGGTTGCCTGCGATCGGCTGACTTCACGCGGAGCGTGAAGGCTACTTTGAATGCGAACGGACGGGGCGGTGTCACGGTTCGAAGAGTAGCTTTAGCGTCGGTTGAGTGCTCGCCCGACGGAAGGCCTGTGCAGCGTCGCTCAATGGGAATGTTGCTTCGACCAGCGAGTCGACGTAAATCCGGCGGTCTCGCAGGGCGGCCAGTGCGGGTACGAATGGGCCGCAGCGTGATCCGATGACTGTGAATTCATCGATCACAATCGGGGCGAGTGATAGCGACTGTGTTCCCGCGACCGTTGTCTTGAGCACCAGAATGCCGCGTGGCTTTAAATATCGCAGGGCGCATTCCATCCCCGTTGGCGAACCTGTGCAGTCCACTACAATGTCGGCCTCGCGCAGGGCTTCGAAATCACCTAACAATGCAGTTTCAATCCCCAGCGCGGACAGTAGATTCAGTTTGTGACTGTGTTTGCCAACCACGGTGAGTTTGCAACCTGACAGGGCAATCACCTGGGCACACAGGTTGCCTAATCGTCCGTCGCCAAGAACGATCACTCGCTGGTGACGATTCAACGGGATCTGAGCCGGGATCTGAAATGCTGCCGCGAGTGGTTCTGTAAAGACGGCCTGTTTGTCTGAGATGCGGTCTGGGACCGGATGCAGGTTACGTTCCGGTACCGCTATGAACTCAGCGAACGCTCCGTCGCGGTTCAGGATTCCGACGACCGTCCGATTCGGACAGTGAGTCTGCAGGCCTCGTTCACAATAGTCGCAATGATGGCAGGCACAATTGATTTCGCAGACGACGCGTTGTCCCTGAAATCGACCTGTTTCCGGGACACCGACGAATTCGTGGCCGAGGATTCCTCGAAAGCCCATGTAGCCTTTGACAAGCTGCAGATCTGTTTCACAGAGGCCTGCCTTCACGACTCGGACCAGCACTTCGCCCGATGCGGGTTCGGGAATCGGACGCTCGACAACCTGCAGGCCTTGTTCATCCAGGACAACAGCACGCATCTCGTTTCGTTCCAGAGCAGAGTCTGTGATTGGGAAATTACAGCGAAAGACATTCTCGCCCGGCCTGGCGCAGGGCGTCCAGCAGGTGATCGAGGTGCGTGCCTGTCGTCAACGGGTTGATCAATGTGACTCGCAGAGCTTCAGTTCCGTTCAGTCGAGTGGCGACGAGGTAGAATTCGCCAGACTCAATCACCTTTCGCCGAATACGCCGCTGGAATTCACCCTGTTCTTCCAGAGTTGCCCCGTCGAGTTCTGGCGGCAGGTGTCTGAAGGCGACGATGTTGCATTCAGGTTCATGCAGCGGTTCAAAATCGGGGCTGGCAGTCAGTTTTTCATGAAACAGATGAGCTAACTCCATCGTCACATCGACCAGATCGGCGAAGAGCTGCGGTCCGAAGAGTGACCAGGCCCCCCAGAGGCCATACGCCGCGGAACGCTTCGTGCATTCGACAGTTCTCAATCCAAGATCATATTCCGCCAGCCCCGGGGCGGTTGGATCGAACAGATAAGGAGCATCCTGATGAAAGGCCTCGTAGCTATGCTGTTTCTGGCGAAAGAACAGAAACGCACACAGTGCCGGGACGAACAGCATCTTGTGAGCGTCCCAGACCAGACTATCCGCTCGCTCCAGCCCCTTTGCCAGATGCCGATGCCGTTCACTCAATAGAACCGAACCACCGTGAGCGGCGTCGACATGCAGCCAGACTTGATGCTGCTGGCAGATATCGGCGATCTCGTCGAGCGGATCGAACGCTCCGATGGGAGTCGAGCAGGCGCAGGCAACCACCGCAACGATGGGATGGCCATCATTCCGAAGACGTGTCAGAGTCTGATCGAGTTGAGCGACATCCATGCGGCGGCGATCATCGAGGCCGACCTTGATGACGTGGCGAGTTCCCAACCCCAGGATTCCCGCCGATCGGGCAATGCTGTAGTGCGTATCTGACTGGACCACGAGGACCGGAGGCTTCGCCGCGGCGCCGAGTCCCGTTTCCCACGCCCCCTTCAACGCCACGTTGCGAGCCACCAGCAACGCATTCAAGTTGGCGATCGACGCCCCATGTGTGACGAACCCTGCGTAATCGCCGTCGTTCCATCCGAGGTATTGAGCCAGCTTGCTGACCATGGCGAGTTCAACAGAAGTTGACCATGGTCCCATTTCGTACACGGCCATCACCTGATTGGTCACAGAACCAATCGCGTCGAACAGTCCGGCCAGTGGAATCGGGGGCGGAACCTGATGCCCGACGTACCGCGGGTCATGCAGGTTATGACCATGAGAAAGCATCTCGTGGACCAGGTACTCAAACCGAGTGACCAGTTCGGTCGGCTCCACCGATTCGACAGCACTGTCGGCCAGATGTGCGGCCCGAGCGATGTTGTCTTGGGGTGAGGCCCAATTCAGGACGCGACCTTCACTGGCTTGAACTCGGGCGAGATGGCGGCTTAACTCCTGGGCCAGTTTTTCACCTGCCGTCTGCAGTAAGGCGGGGTCATACGCCAGTCGAATTCGCTCGTGAATCGACTCCAGACGATCAGATGCATGCTGGTCCATTCCCCGCGTCTCTCCGAAAAGATCCCGTGCAAACGTCTGGGATGCTACTTCAATGATAACAGGGCATTCTGGGCATCAACCCGGATTCGGACTTCGGCATGATCTGATACGAGGGGTTTCAGCAAATCACGAAACTCGGCCTTGTCGGCGTCGGACATTTTCGAGCCCAGCGATGCGATCGCTTTCAGAGAATTGGTCAGCACCATGAAATGCTCGATCTGCTCTTCTGGCTTGGTTGGAGCCTTCTCGGTGAGCGCACGCTTGAAGACCATCAGGCCATCCTGATTACCCTGGCGAGCGAGTGCGATGGCTGCGTTGACGCAAGTTTTCCAGTCTCCATTTTCCAGCAGCACATGCAGTTGCTGATCCGATTTTTCAGACTTGAACAGCCCCAGAGCGAATGCCGCGGTCTGTCGCATCAGTGGCGCGGGGTCTGCAGAAAGCTCAATCAAGGCATCGACCGTATCGGAATCGTCGAGTGGTTTCCCCTTCTCGAAGTGCCGACCAGCAATCATCGCAATCGATGCGACGCCACTTTTGCGAATTTCCAGATCCAGCTTCGGCTGAAGTGAAACTCGCAGTGCCGGAAGTGTTACGGAGGGAACGTCTAGCAGTCCGATCGCGCGAGTCAGGTATTGCTGAATGGAAATGGATTCGTCGGAGTTGGATCCCGTCTTCAATTCGCGAGTCAACTGGTCAGAAAGGACCGTGGCGATCTGCGGATTCGTTGCCAGTTGTTGCCCCTGCTCCCCGCGTCGGCGATCCTGATCCAGAACCTGAGCCAGACCATACATCGCTCGCTTGCGGATATGACTGTTGGGACTCTGCAGTTCCTCGACCAGATTGTGCCAATCCTGTTCCCCGGCCGCGATCTGGCCGAAAAGTGCCCAGACCGCTACGACCGCCAAAACGATCAATCCGGGGACGACAAACAACTGGATAATGAAACCAGCCGAGGGAGGCTGAACTGGCGGCAAGTCATCGGACAAGTCGGGACGCGACGGTCCCGAATTTTGAGGAATCGTGGTAGCGGAAGGCGGTGTCGAATCAGTCATGCTTCAACCATAGGGCAAGTTAATGATCATCGTTGCGATTGGATTATAGGGGACGAGGCAGCCAATTTCAGCCAACGCTTGCGGCCGCCTGCCCGTTTCCCACCGAATTCCGAAAATCAAGACTTGCTGCGATTTCCCATGCTTGAGCTGCGCAG
This sequence comes from uncultured Schlesneria sp., assembly GCA_963977965.1. Taxonomy (GTDB): domain Bacteria; phylum Planctomycetota; class Planctomycetia; order Planctomycetales; family Planctomycetaceae; genus Schlesneria. Next base: position 23,833 of record CAXBSB010000091.1, on the reverse strand, counting down.
TTGTGGCAGACGCAACATGCAATATGGATTGATGTTGCGCAAAACATAGAAGTGATCAGCCGCGAGCCAGTTTTTCGGCACGCTGATTCAATTCGACCGGGATCTTTTCAAGTAACTGGTCGATGACGCGGTCAGGCGTCATTCCTTCACTTTGAGCTGCAAACGTGGTGACGAGGCGATGCCGCAGTACCGGATGAGCGACCGCCTTGATGTCATCCGTGGTCACGTGGAATCGCCCTTCAAGCAGAGCCCGGGCTTTGGCTCCAAGAACCAGGTACTGGCCCGCTCGAGGCCCGGCGCCCCAGGAAACGTACTCTTTGACGAATTTCGGAGATTCGGGCTCCTTCGGTCGGGTCGCCCGGACCAGATCGCGGGCATACACGAAAACGTGTTCGGCCACCGGAACCTTACGGACAACTTCCTGCAGGGCGAGGATCTGTTTTCCGGTGAGAGTGACGTTCAGTTGAGGCTCCTCGCCGCCAGTCGTCTGCTTCAGAATTCGCAATTCTTCTGCCGACGTTGGATACCGAACGATGATGTTGAACATGAACCGGTCGAGTTGTGCTTCAGGCAGCGGGTATGTCCCCTCCTGCTCGATGGGGTTTTGCGTGGCCAATACGAAAAACGGCAGTGGAAGTTTGTACGTATTGGAGCCAACTGTCACGTGCCGCTCCTGCATGGCTTCCAGCAGTGCGGCCTGAGTTTTCGGGGGCGTCCGGTTGATTTCGTCAGCCAGCAAAATGTTGGTAAAGATCGGTCCCTGCATAAACTGAAACAGTCGCCGACCGGATTCAGGATCTTCCTGCAGCACGTCGGTTCCGGTGATGTCGGAGGGCATCAGGTCCGGAGTAAACTGGATCCGGCGAAACGACAGTCGCAGGATCTTGGCAACGGTACTGACCAGCAGCGTCTTGGCCAGCCCTGGAACCCCCATCAGCAGGCAATGAGACCGGCAGAACATGGCAATTAACAGTTGATCAACGACTTCGGCCTGCCCGATGATGACTTTGCCAATTTCCTGCCTGAGTCTGGAGTAGGCGCTGGCGAGACCTCGAATGGCCGCCAGTTCACGATCACGAGCGGCGGCTTCATCAGCCGAGGGATCATCTTCAGCAGGAATAAACGTCATGTTGCCGACTTCCGGGGATCGAGTTTTAGACGCAGTCCGATTACGATAACGAATTGGTGGGGGTGTTGGCGATGGACAGAGACCTGATACCCGTTCACAACCTGTTTTTCCAATTGGTCCCGATGGACATGACGAGCGGATTTGTACTTGTTCGAATTGCCCATGGAATTCTGAATTGCGATACGAATCCCGGACTGGCGACAGCCCGCGAGTGACATTCCTCAAACAACCAGATCGTCCGAAAGTTTCGCGGTTCCGGCTATTCGAATGCCAGCGAAGGATTCCCTGATGACAGATCGAGATCGATGGCCGAATGATCCGAATATGGGACCATCATCCCAGTCCGCGAAGCCGTCAGGCGGATGCGGTAAGCTGACGTTGATCATTCTGAGCGTTGGTTTTTTGACGCTGCTGCTGTGTTGTGGGGTTGGAACCTGGTTTACCTGGACTTTGTGGCCCAACGTCGATAACAACCCCGCTGCGGTCAATACGATGGCCGGAAAGATTCTGGACCTGAAGGTACCAGCGGGATTCGAACCCGACGTTGCCGTGTCATCAAATACATTCTTATGGACGCTGAATGTCGCAACCTTTCAGCGACCTGACAAGAAAGGCGTGCTGGTCTTAGGCCATGTGCAGGTCAAGTTCGCTCAGAACAGTCCGATGGATTTTCAGAGTCGCATCAATGAGGATCGCCGGTTAAAAGATCTGAAGATCAACAAAACGGAAGAGCGTGAATTCGAAGTTCAAGGGAAGAAAATCAAGTTTCGATTTTCGGAAGCGACTGAAACAAAAACCAATCAACCGCTTCGGGCCGTCGAAGGAGAACTTCCAGTACCCGGAGGCACTAAATTCCTGAAACTGTTCCTGCATGCGGACGAATACAACGACGAAATCGCGGAATCGCTCATCAAGTCGATTCGATAACCATCCGTAGTCGCACAGGAACTGTCTGCTTTTCAAAGACGTAAAAAGGCCTTGTCGGAATGATTTCGAATGCATCAACTGCGGCGTCTGCACCAGAACCGAACTCCCGGCAGCGGACGGTCCAGTCGCGACTGATGTCGTTGCTGGCCCTGGCTTCGACGGGGATGCTCCTTTGCTGCTGCATTCCGATGGTCGTCCTGAATGTGATCTTTGGTGTCACCGTCGAAAACGATCCCGTGAAAGTCCATGAGATCGCGTTGAAAATCGTTCCGATTGCAATCCCGATTGGATTTGAAGGAACGGAAGCACGATTTGCGGACAATTCGCTGTTCCGTGTCAAACTCGCAAAATTCAAACACGTGGAAGGACGTGGAAAACTGGTCATCGGCCAGTTACGCACGCAGGTCATGCGTATCGAAGATGAATACGAATTCAAGAATCTGCAGATGCTGCTGAATCAGATTTCTCCGGGAACTCGAAATCTGGATGTGAAGGAACGCCGTGAAGAGGAAATCCTGATTGAAGGCAATAAGGTGTTGATTGAAGTCGCGGAAGGAACCGACATCGGCTCAACCACCCGGATCAAGCAGGTCACAGGAGCATGGTCCACATCGGATTCTGTCGTACAGTTCCTTCTGCAGGTCGAAGAGGGCTTCTGTACCAACGAAGACATCAATGCGTTGGTGCGATCACTCGGAGTACCTGTGCCCAAAGATGCCGCTCCCGCTGTGGAAAACCAGTGACGGCCAACGCGGTCTTAATGCGTGTGGCTCTTCCGTGTCGCGTCAAAACACGGGCTGTTAGACTCTGCAGTTTGATGCCCGCGGGACGCCACACTGAAACGGAATGCGAGCTCGCGTTCATCGATATCGGCTCGTTTGAACGGTCATTGAGATTGCAGTCCAGATAATTCACGTTGACTCCACAATCCGGGGGGTGATACAACGCGCCTGACTGATCGGTGACAGATTCACAGGGAGGGATCGTATGACCAGACAAGGATGGATTGCGGCACTCGTGTTGGTAACCGGGTTGTGTGCCTCGGGCGTCGGTCTTTTGCCCGCGGACGAACCTGTGATTCCACGGCAACAGCGAGTCTCTCCGAAGGTCTTAAAAGAAGCGATGTTAGAACGCCCCGTCATTTCGGCGGCCGCAGTTCCTCATTCCCTCAGTCGCAATATCCAGGATCTTCGTGCCATCGCCGACGATCTGGAAAAAGGTGGGCACAGGGTCGAAGCCAATCGCTTGAACGGCGTCATTCGCGAAATGATGCGGCGCGCAGAACACGACCTGATCGAGAAAAAGGCCCAGATCGCTCGTTTGAACGCTGAAATTGATGATCTGAAGCCCGTTTCAGACAGCGAACGCGTCAGGCAGTGACCAATCCTCGTCAAGCGACCGCACGTTGCTGTTTCGATTGAGCGAACAAAGACCAATTTTCGAAAAGCATCCTCGCGGCGAAGACAACCAGCATTCGCCCATTTCACGCATTAAGGGAACAGGGATGACTGTCACAGCGAAACTCGGTGCCCTCGTTCTCTCGCTGACTCCATTCATCTGGTCGATGGTGGTTCACACGGGTGCCACTCCGACACCGATGTCGATCCCTGTTCCACCCCGACCTGCATTGGCATTTCGTCAGTACGCTGTTGATCTCGGAATGATTCAGCCGACTGCCGAATCGCGAGCCACGTTTGTTTTCGCGAATCGGGGAGCCAACCATGTCGAAATCACGAATGTCGTCGCGAGCTGCAGTTGCCTGGTCCCACGCGTCGATCAGAAACGGTTTCAGCCCGGCGAAGAGGGTCGAATTGTGCTGCGGATCCAGACGGCCAATGAGTCTCCTGGGCCGAAAGAGCTGTTTGCTGATGTTTTCTACAATGATCCCGAACCGCGACAGGTTCGTTTGACCTACAAGCTGGAACTCCCTGCACAGCAGATGACAGTCACCCCTCCCGCGCTTCTGGTTTACCATCCCGAAGGAAGTGACGAGACCATCGCATCGTTTACGGTCAAAGATGGCCGCAAGAAGTCCTTCGAAATCCTGAGTGCCGAAATCAATACTGATCTCGTTTCGACTTCGATCGGCGATCGTTCGATTTCTCAGACAGGGGAATGGACACAAGTCGTCAAGGTCGCAATTCCCGGGGTGCTTCCTGCTGGCAAGCATCCACTGTTGCTACGAATTCGAACTTCGGATGCTGATTATCCCGAATTGCGAGTTCCATTGATGCTGCAAGGTCCGGCACTTCCGAAAGCGGACGGTGACGAAGACCATGAGCACGATCATAAACACGTCGCCAAGCCGGAAAAGACATGAACGTCGCGGATTCGCAGCCTCGTCATTCCTGGAAAAGGTTATGGCGAGGGTTGGCGTGCTGGGCCACATTTCTCGTGGCCCCCTTCGGCTGGTTTTGTTACGGGCGTCTGGTCCGGCGAATGGAGCCCGAACGACTGGAGCATGGACTGGTCCTGATTTTCACAGGCATCGAAGGACGCAGTTTTCTGAATGTCGGTCTGCTCGCAGGATTGATTGATGGTGGCATCCGTAGTGCGACAGAGATCGTCGACTGGACCACTGGAAATCGCTTCCTTTTTCTGTTCCACCTGCGAGGCTGGAAACGCAACAATCGCGTGGCACACACGCTTGCTCAGCGGATCGTCGATTACCAGAAGCAGTACCCCGGACGACCTGTCTGGATCGTGGGACATTCAGGTGGTGGAGGAATGGCGCTGCTCACCGCTGCTGCGCTTCCTGCAGAGCATCCCCTGACGGGACTCGTCATGCTGGCAACGGCCGTTTCACCCGAATTCGATATTCGACGAGCTTTGGCGAATGTGCGGACATCGATCTGGAATCATTACTCCTGGTTCGACGCATTCTTTCTCAGGCTGGGAACAACCGTCGTCGGCACTCTGGACGGGCGTCACTGCTGTGCTGCCGGTGCTGTCGGTCTGCGAGGCCCTCATATTGAGGAAGCTGTCGCAAACGGGCGATTGATCCAGGTTCGCTGGAACTGGCGGATGCTGTTCCAATTTAATCTGGGCGAGCACTTTGGCTGCGTCCATCGAGTCTTTGTTGCTGAAGAGATCGCTCCCTTAATCGTTGCATCTGAAGCGGCCGAGCACCGATAATTCTGCGAGAGTTTCTGATCACCGCTGATATTGCAGATTCCCCTAACGAGACCTTCCCAACGTGTTGACGTCGCCACAACTGATGGTCACAGGAGACCTCACTCGTGCGGAGGCGGCGGACGTACAGGCGTGGATCGCGCAGTCGGTCCCTCAGGAAAACTGGCGTCATTTTTCCAAACTCTCCGACGGAATTCGAATTCTCGAGACGTCGGCCTGGATTCCTGATTTGATCGTGTTCATCCAGAGTTGGCCGGATGAATATTCGCGCCAAGAGATTGATCAGATTGGAAGGCTGGTACCGCTGGCCCGCTGGCTGGTGGGATACGGTCCCTGGTGCGAATCCGACGGAAGAACTCGTGACATCTGGCCGCTGGCCGTCCGAGTTCCTCTGCATTCGGCTGCGACGCGACTGCAAAGGGAATGGCATGGTCTGAGTGAGCCAGGCGAGATTCCGATCTTGATGTCTGCTTCTCGAGAAGAAGCCTTCGCTGCAGACCATCCGAGCATTGAACCACCCGGCGCCCCGGCAAGTGTCGTTGTCTGTTCTCCTGATGGTGAGTACCAGCGCTACCTTTTGGAACTGCTGAAGCTGAATGGGCTGTCGGCCTCAGCCCGCGAGGAGTTCGAAAGCAGCATCGCTCCGGTAGCCGGATCAAATCAGGAATCACTCGCAGTCATTTTGTTTGATCTGGATCCGTGGGGCGTCGAGCGGCGGACGGCTTTGCTGGACGTCGTGGCGACACACACCTCTGCCCGGATCGTCGGATTGACGAATCTTCCCAGTCCCGAAGTCGCTGGCCAGCTTAATGATCTTGGCGTCGCCGCCGTTATTCGCAAGCTTGGTGATCAGCAGCGGATTTTGGAGCAGTTACAAGAAAATCTGATTTCCGGCGATCAAAAACCGGTCTCGTGAATTGAAAACCGGCAAAAACGGCTATTGACCGATCCGGCGCCCCAAATTACAAGCCACACCTGTTACCTGGGAAGTCGTTCCTTGCGGAAGGAGTCCGCCTGCCATGAGACTTGCGTCGACGCTGTTACTGCTTGTTGTTCTTGCTGGTTGTGGAGCTCAGAGCCCGAAATCACCAACGGCCGCCACGACTCCGCAGGCCCATGAACCTGTGCCATCTGAAGTCACAGAACTGATGGATCAAGGGGATCTGGACGGTGCATTGGCCAAGATTGAAGGGCTGATTGCCAAGCGCCCAGACGCTTCGATCTATTATTCGGTCCGCTCATCGATTCATCATCGACGGGGCGACATTGATTCCGCCATTGCCGATCTCAATAAGGCGATTGAACTGAATCCCAAGGATTCACGCCTGTTCAACAACCGTGGATTCATTCTGATGGGGATGCAGAAGCTGACTGAGGCGATGGCAGACTTTGACAAAGCCATTGAAATCTCTCCTGACTACTCCAACCCCTATAACAACCGCGGCCTGTTGATGATCGCACGAGGTCAATACGCTTCGGCCATCGAACAGCTTGATCGGGCACTTCAGCTCGATCCCAACTATGTCGATGCCTACAACAATCGTGGCTTCGCGGCATTCCAGCTTGGTGCAGCCGATTCAGCCCTGATCGATTTCAATCGCGCACTGAAGCTCAATCCGAAGTATGTGAATGCTTACAACAACCGCGGATTGTTGCGAGCCGGGGTCGGCGATCTCGAGAATGCGATTCTCGACTTCACAGATGCCATGATGCTCGATCCCGGTAATCCCAAGTACTACGAGCATCGCTGCGAAGTCTATCGTCGCATGTCCAAGACAGAATTGGCGATTGCTGACGAGAACCGACACGACTGGCTGATGCGTCTGCAGGCACTGACGTCCGCGATCCAGTCCAGGCCGAACGATGCCAACCTGCTGGTCGAACGAGCGACACACCACTTCAAAGCCAACGATTCTTCCAAAGCCATGGATGATGTGACGCAAGCCATCAAAGTCGCTCCGGAATCAGTCAAGGCACTGGTTTTGCGAGGACGGGTTTTCATGGACATGAATGACTTCAAGAGTGCCTTCGCAGATGCCGAAGCCGCTCTGAAAGTTGAACCGAATCAGGATGCCTTTTCGCTTCGCGGTGACGCATGCCTGGGATTGAAGGACTACGACAAAGCAATCGAAAGCTTCGCAGAGGCTCGACGAATCGACAATTCTGTTGCAGAAGCCTATTACCGCAAAGCAAAAGTTCTGCAGGCTTCAGGTCAACAGGAAGCCGCTGCCGACAACCTGAAGCAGGCTGTCGCCCTTGATCCGAATGTGGAAGACCGTCTGCGCTGACAAGTCGCTTCGGTTGATGGATTGAATCCCTCAATCTGTCGTGATCTGGCACATGGAGACAGATACATCCCGATGTTTCATGTGCTAAACTCAATCCCCGGAACTGCTGATCCGGGGATTCTTTTTGATGACGTTTCGAAAAGGCTGTTGCATGTCACAACCCATGTTGCGGACGAAAATTCAGGGACCGATTGCCGTCATCGGCGATGTGCATGGACAAACTGATAAGCTCAGCATCATTCTCGACAAACTGAAGTCACTGCCGGATTATCAGCATCGCTGGCTGGTGTTTATCGGTGACTTTGTAGATCGCGGTCCGGACCCCAAAGGGGCAATCGATCTTTTCCTGCGCACGTTGAATGACCATCCTCGGACAACGGCAGTGGCAGGAAATCATGAATTTGCGATGTCCGCTGCCCTTGGATTGTTCCCCAGCCATGAAGGATCGAATTGGGGAGACCGCTGGATCAAGCACTACAATTCCGAAACGACTTTCGCATCCTACGGAGCCGAAGCCGGGAACCTGCAGGATCTCAATGCAAAGCTCCCCGCAACTCACCGCGATCTGTTGACGCAGCTGCCCTGGTGTGTTGAACATCCGCAACTGTTGTTTGTCCACGCGGGACTCGATCCTAACGCACCATTCGCGATGCAACTGCGGATTCTTCAGCAACGAGACTTCAGCCTGAACCGCCCTCAATGGCTTTGTGAAAAGACGTTCGTCGACGTCGATCCTCCTCGTGACTGTCCGCTGACTGTCGTGTCAGGGCACGTCAAAATGGAAGAGGTCGTCATTCGACCGAAAAGAATTCTGGTTGATACGACAGGCGGCGATTCCGGGGATCTCAGTTGCGTCCTGATGCCGGAACGCAAGGTGATTACCTCAGGACGGACACCTGCAGCGACAAAGCCTGCTCGTCCGACGGCGAGTGCGTCGACCGGCGGCAAGTCAGCGTGGTGGAACCTTTGGGGTTAGTGCGGGTCGCACTTCCGTATCGCGTTGAATCATGGGTCAGACGCTGCAGTTTGATGCCCGCGGGATGCCACACTGAAACGGAATGCGATCCAGGATTTCCCGTTATCGGACCGCCGTAACGAACTGATCGACCGCGTCTCGATCTGGCATGGCCGGTTGAGCTCCAAAAACGGTGCATGCCAATGTTCCAGCGGCACAGCCAAAACGCGCTGCGGCCACCAGATCTTTTCCTTCCGCCAGGGCGACCGCCATTCCTGCAGTGAACGCATCACCAGCAGCGGTGGTGTCGACAATGTTGGCTTTTGCAGCCTGAACATGGTGAATTCCCCCAGCCGAACTGCAAACAAGTGCCCCCAGTTCGCCGAGTTTCATCACAACATCAACGGCACCATTCTTCATTAGAATGCGCGCGGCCTGTTCTGCAGACTTCAGGTCGTTCACGACCACACCTGTCAGTGCTTCTGCCTCGGTCTGATTCGGGCTGATGACATCGACCGTTTTCAGTTCATCCGAAAGCTCTTCTGTCGGAGCAGGTGCTGGATCGAGAACTGTTCTGACGCGGTGCTGGCGAGCAATTCGAATTGCCGTGGCCACCGTATCGACCGGCGTTTCCAATTGCACGACGAGCACATCCGCAGCCGCAATGACATGCGACAACGCTTCGATATCCGGTGGGATCAGTCTGGAGTTCGCCCCACCGACAACCACGATGGAATTGGCACCGGCAGAATCAACGCCAATCAGAGCAACGCCGCTTGAGCATTGCGGGGTTGTCATGACATGGTCTGTGATCACCCCACTGCTCTTCAGTGATTTTCGAAGATCGCCAGCAAAAGCGTCATCGCCGACGCGACCAATCATGGTGACGGTCGCTCCAAGTCGCGCGGCAGCAACCGCCTGGTTGGCCCCCTTGCCACCAGGAATCGACTGGAACGAGTCGCCGTGCAAAGTTTCACCTGGGCGCGGTAAGCGGGCCATTCGGGCCACAAGGTCCATGTTAATCGATCCGACAATCACCACGTTCGGCACGAATTCATCCTCCAGCGTTCACTGACATTTTGTTCCGACACGGAAGTGCGACCCGCACTTTATTCGACGGCGAATCGTTTCGACGACTCCTTTCGCGAACCATCGATTATTCTCAAAATACCGCAGGCGGCCGGGTCTGGGTACCACATCGACGAATTCGTCGAGTATCATGAGATCGTTCGCCTCCGCCAGAGCCAACCCGCCGACAATCCGTCATTCGCGACCAGGTCGTTCAAATGACGAATGCTAAAGGAATGCGATGAATCTTTTCTCACGAGATCACGTGATCCCTCCTGTCATTTCACGACGCGACATGTTGACGCGGTGCGGTATGGGTTTTGGAATGGTCGGCCTTGCGGGAATCTTCGCTGATGAAGGTGTTCTGCGCGGACAGGAAACAATCGGGAATGCCGACCCTCTGGCCCCCAAGGTTCCGCATTTTCAGGGCAAGGCAAAGCGTGTTGTCCATCTCTTCATGAATGGCGGTCCGTCGCAGGTCGATACGTTTGACCCGAAGCCCAAGCTGGACGAATACCACGGCAAGCCGTTACCGACATCGAATCTGCGGACCGAGCGAAAGACCGGTGCCGCGATGCGGTCGCCTTTTAAGTTTGAAAAGCGAGGCCAGTGCGGAACCGAAGTCAGTGAACTGTTTGCGAAAACAGCAGCCCACATCGATGACATGGCCGTGATCCGTTCCATGCACGCTGAGGTTCCGAACCACGAACCGTCGCTGATGTTGATGAATTGCGGTGACGGGCGTCTGCCTCGCCCCAGTATGGGGGCCTGGGTCACTTACGGCCTGGGGACCGAGAACCGGAATCTGCCGGGGTTCGTTGTGATGTGCCCTGGTGGATATCCGATCGTCGCTACTCAAAATTGGCGTTCCTCATTCCTGCCTGGAGCCTGCCAGGGGACATATCTGGATACAAATCAGGTCGAAGTTGACAGGCTGATCGCCAACATCCGCAACACGCGACTGACATTGCAGGAACAACGGCGTCAACTTGATCTGGTCAAGAAGATGAACGAATTGCATGCTCAGGAACGTCAGCATGCGCCGTTGCTGGAGGCTCGCATCCAGTCCTTTGAACTGGCCTACCGAATGCAGAGCGAAGCGGCCGAGGCGTTCGATCTGAAGCGAGAAACGCAACATGTGCAGGAAGCCTACGGAACGGGTATTCACGGTCGGCAGTTGCTCACAGCACGACGACTGATCGAACGGGGTGTCAGATTCATCCAGATCTGGAGCGGGGCGGGTCAGCCATGGGACAACCATGATGGCCTGCAGGCTCAACATCAGAAACTTGCGAATGACTGGGATGGTCCGATTTCAGCGTTCATGACGGATCTGAAACAGCGTGGCCTTTTTGACGAAACCCTGATCCTGTGGGGCGGAGAATTCGGTAGAACTCCGGTGGCTGAACTGCCTGGCTTGAGTGGTCGTGATCACAACCATTATGGCTTCTCGTGCTGGCTCGCAGGGGGAGGCGTCAAAGGAGGCATTGTCCATGGATCGACTGACGACTTCGGCTTCCAGGCAGTCGAAAATCCGGTGCATGTTCACGATCTTCATGCCACCATGCTGCACTTGCTGGGATTCGATCACGAACGGCTGACCTATCGTTACGCCGGGCGCGACTTCCGCCTGACCGATGTAGCAGGCCGAGTTGTCCGTGAATTGATTGCATAGATTTCGCGATCAACTCAAGCCGGTTCATCCTTTCCATGGATGCCGTATTCGTCGAGCTTCTTCTTTAAAGTTGTGCGGTGCAGCCCGAGGACTCGCGCGGCCGAAGCGACCTGGCCGCGGTGGTGATCCAGAACAACTTTAAACAACGTGGGTTCCACCGCAGACAAGAATTGTGTGTAGAGTTCGGAACCGTCGCCTGACAGTGCCAGACGAGAACGGCCCCACGATTCGATCAGGTGCTTCAATTCACCCTGCGAATCGGATGTCGGCGAAAACGTCGGTGATGCCGCCAGCGGAAGATGTCCGGGTTCGATCGTGCCTCCTCGAGCCAGCACCAGGCCATGTTCGATCGTATTGCGTAATTCCCTCACGTTTCCAAACCAGGGACGTCGTTCCAACTCCGCGATGGTCTCACGATCCAGCACGGGGCGGCTGCCGCCAGAACGTGCCGACAGTCGATCAACAAAATGTTGAGCCAGTAACAGAATGTCTTCGCGACGTTCGCGCAGGGCTGGCAATTCCAGTTCGAATGTGACCAGCCGGAAATAGAGATCATGACGAAACGCTCCTTCGGCCACACGCTGCCGGAGATCCTGGTGCGTCGCGGAGATCAGTCGGAAATCCGATCGACGTGGGGAATCCGCACCGACGGGCCAGATTTCTCCATGCTCCAGTGCTCGAAGCAGCTTGACCTGCAGTTCCATCGGGATGTCTGCCACTTCATCCAGAAAAACGGTCCCACCATCCGCTTGCTCCAACAACCCCTTTCGCATTCCTTCCGCACCGGTAAAGGCACCTCGGACGTGACCGAACAATTCGCTCTCTGCGAGCGACGGATTCAATGCTGCCAGGTTGACGGGTACAAAGGGGCCATCTGTACGACGGCTGTAGCGATGAATCGCACGTGCCACCAGTTCCTTGCCGGTACCGCTTTCACCGCGCAGATGGACACACGCGGACGATGGCGCCACCAGGGCGATCTGCTTGAAAACCGCCTGCATCGCCGCAGACTTTCCGACAATCCGCTCTTCTCCTGAAGCCGCTTCGGTCGATCCATCGATGGTCGCGTTTGCAGATGTGGTTGATCGCTTGTCCCTCACCGAGGCTAAAGCTCGCTGGATCGTTCGTTCGGCAAGTTGCAGATCAAATGGCTTCACCAGGTATTCAAATGCGCCGCGGCGCACCGCTTCGACGGCAGTTTCCAGATCGCCGTACGCCGTGATGATGACGACCGGAACATCGGGAACAATGGCATGCAATTTCTCGATCGCATCAAGTCCCGTCATACCAGGAAGTCGTACATCGAGCACAATGGCGTCAGGGGGGCTTTTTGCTGCGGATTGAAGCCCCAACTCTGCAGACCCCACTGCAGCCGACGTATGCCCCAATCGCTGGGCCAGCTTTGTCAGCCCCCAGCAGATGCTTTGTTCGTCATCGATAAACAACAAGTGAGACATCTTCAGAAACTTCCCCAACCGTCAGCCACACAAACCGCGACTTCAAGGGCCTCAGACCACCTGGACGTTGCCACTACTCGCTCGTGGATCGATAAAGCTAAAACGGGTTCCATGTGATGGGAGGGCGAGGCTCCCGCCGAGCCGCTAAGTCGATATGCGCCAACTCCTAAAGCGGCTCAGCAGGAGCTTCGCCCTCCCGATCATCAATCCCCGTTTTTGTCTTTGACAATTCACTAGATCGCATTCCACTTAAGTGTGGCGTCCCGCGGACATCAAACGGCAGCGTCTGACCCATGTTTCGACGCGACACGGAAGTGCGACCCGCACTGGCACGATCCAAACAACAATGTTGTCAGGCTAGCGTCGGTCCCTGCGAACCGTCAAATCGAAATCTGCATTCCGATCAAAGATCGGCAGTCGTGCTCAAGCGGATTCGTGGCAGAAATCAATCCACGGTGTTTATCGAGGTGCTGGCGAATCGTATTCACAAGTTGCTGCTGCGAAAACGGCTTTTGCAAATACGCTTCATGGGGTTTGAGTGGATTCTGCAGGAAACTGGCGTCTGCGTTATAACCGCTGGCATAGACGACAAGCAGTTCGTCGTATTCGGCCCGTAGAGTGTCTGCCAGTTCATGCCCGCTCATGCCTGGCATGACGACGTCCGTTAGCAACAGATCAATCGGCTCTGTTGTTTCTCGGAATCGCTGCAAGGCCTCTAGACCGTTACTGGCTTCCAGGACGCGAAAGCCCAGTGTTTCAAGCATCAACCGGGCGACTTGTCGAACGCCTGGTTCGTCCTCGACCAGAAAAATGGTTTCCGAACCACGGCGTAACGAGTAATCCCGAACTGCCTGCGATTGAGGAGCACTGTCAATTGCGGGAAAGAACAAAGTAAATGTTGTTCCTGCTCCAGGCAGGCTGCTTACTTCGATTTGCCCGCCATGCTGTTCCATGATTCCATGAACAACAGACAGCCCCAGCCCAGAACCTTTGCCAGTCTCTTTCGTTGTAAAGAATGGTTCAAAGATTCGATCCCGCACGTCGGGAGCCATTCCAATTCCGGTGTCAGTGACGTGCAGTTGTACGTAACTCGCCGTTCTGCCTTCCAGCGTGTTGATCAAAGGACGTCCATGGGTGTTGCTGGCGAGAACCTCTTTTGAAACAACACTGGTCCTGATTGTCAGTTCTCCTCCCGCTGGCATCGCATCGCGTGAATTGACGGCCAGGTTCATTAGAACCTGTTCCAGTTGAATCGCATCAGCATTGATCGAATTGATGTCCGGGGCGAGTTGCACACCCAGCGTAATGTGCTCACCGATCAAACGCCGCAACAATTTCGCCGATCCGGCAATCACGTCGTTCAAGTTCAGGATGCGCGGTTGCATTCTGGAACGACGACTGAATGCCAGCAATTGCTGTGTCAGTTGTGCAGCACGTCTGCCCGCTTCGCGGATTTCCTGAACGGATGCCGTCCACGATTCGCGATGCGAGTGATTATCACCCAGTAGCAGATCACAATACCCGTTGATGACCGTGAGAAGGTTGTTGAAGTCGTGAGCAATTCCTCCCGCCAATTGGCCAACGGCTTCCATTTTCTGAGATTGCCGCAACTGCTCTTCCAGTTGCTTTCGTTTGGTGATATCGCGAAAGCTCAGCACGCGGCCGACGGGCTGCCCATCGATCCATTGAGGTTGCGAAAACCTCTCCAGCACGCGGCCACTCTTGAATTCGAGAACATCGAACATCGGTTGATCAGGTGCACTGTACATTTCTTTGACGCGCTGAACGAAACCTTCAGGGTCTTTCAACTGATTCAGCATCGTTTCGATAGCCTGATGCTTGTTGAAAGATTCAATTACGTCGGACTTGCGAGCCTCTGCAATCATCTCTGGAGGGAATCCCCACACGCTCATGAACTGCTGGTTGTAATCGACGATCCTTCCCTTCAAATCGACGACAAGAATCCCGTCTGCTGTTGATTCCAGCGTGGCCCGCAGTTTCGACAACGACTGCCGGATTTCGTCCTCTGCCAACTTGCGATCTGTCACGTTTCGCGTGACAGCGCAATTGTATTCCTCGCCTTCGTATATCAGATAATTGACGGTGATTTCGACAGTTAGAATGCGGCCGTCTTTTGTACGATGAGCGGATTCAAAAGTGAACGAGCCTTTACGTTTGAGTTCATCCCAATGGGGAGGCCACGCTTCACGTGGAAAATTGGGGTCGATTTCCGCGATGGTCATCCCGACGAGTTCCTCATGGGTATAACCGAGGACCCGGCACGCTGCGTCATTGACGTCCAGTATTTCCCCCGACGAATTGATCCAGAAGACGGAATCGACAGCGCGATCGAGACTGAATTTCGCCAGACGTAACGATTTTAGAGCGGCTTTCCGTTCAGAAATATCACGTTTGAAGGCCAGAACAAAGAATTCATTGTCGACGTGGAATGGTGACGCGACGACTTCAACTGGAAACCTCGAACCATCTTTTCGCAGATGCTCAACTTCGAACGCTAACGATTCCCCCGACCGGAGACGTTCCAGGCGTGCTGGAACAAGTTGTACGTCGTCAGGACCATCGATATCGCGGATATTCCGCTGCAGCAGTTCTTTGACAGAATATCCATGCATCTGCGCGCCTGCTGGATTGACTGAACAGATTCGTCCGTCGGCTCCCAGCACAAAGATTCCGTCGGTACAGGATTCGAACAGTTTTCGATAACGTCGTTCACTCTCGCGAAGTGCAGACTGTGCGTGCCGCTCTTCGGTGACATCAAATACAATGACGTAACATCCAACAACGTTGCCATCGGCAGCGAAATGCGGGACATAGTGATTTTCAAACGTCCACAACTGGTTGTCTGCGGACTTCAACGACACTTCGTAGTGAACAGTTTCGCCCTGTAGAACTCGCTGAATCGACCCCTTGATCGCCTGATACGTTTCCTCCGTTTGAAGTTCGCGTACGGTCTTGCCGATGATTTCCCGACGGGGTCGTTGATACCACTGCTCGTACTTGAGATTGACCCAGCGATAGCGTTCTTCGGTATCAAGGTATGAGATGTATGCAGGAATCGAATCCATCAGCAACCGGATTCGCTCTTCGTTTTCCTGCAACAACCTTTCAGAATTCTTTCGTTCCGTAATATCCGTGGAAATCCCAATCAGTCCGATGACATTTCCCGATTCATCCCGGTATGGACCTTTCGTCGCCAGATACGTTCGTTTGATCCCACCCAAAGAAACGTTTTCTTCCTGTGTCGTCACGATTCCAGATTGCATCAATTCGCGATCACGGTCTTTCAGCCACTGAGCGCTGTCGGCATCGAAAATGGCGGTATCGTCACGCCCCAGAACTTCACTTCGATCCTTACCGACGATGCGGCAGGTTGCACCGTTCAGTAACAGATACCTGCCTTCAAGATCCTTGACGAAGATCGCGTCTGAAGTCCCTTCTGTCACCGCATGCAGCAAGTCCGTTGTCGCCCGCAACTCTGCTTCATCACGTTTTCGGTTTGTGATGTCCTGGATTAAGGCCACGACACCCGGAGTGCTTTCGTCGATTTCCAGACGTGAAGTCGAAATCGCAAAGATTCGACGTTCGCCGTCTTTGCGAGTGATTTCCCATTCTTCCGCCCGCAGGTCATCCCCATAGCGCATCCGGTCCATGCGAATCTGAGCTCGTTCTCGAACTTCAAGGTCCGGATAAAGTGACTGGTACCACCCCAATCGATTGATTTCATCGATGGTGTACCCGGTCAATTTTGTCATCTGTTCATTCCAGACGGTGAATGCAACAAACGGATAATCGGGTACCGAATAACAGACGCAGATGCCTTCTGCCGCGGTTCGAATCACAGTTTCCCGGAACCGACTCAGTTTCCGAATGGTCTCGTCCGACTGCTTCTGTTCCGTAATATCCATCGCGATGCCGCCGACAAGAATTTCTCCCCCATCCAGGCTCGGGATTGGAAACTTGCTGACCAGTGAATAATGGAGAATTCCATCATCGTGCTGAAGAGTCTCAACGGTCTGGAATCCATGTCCATCGTCGAGTGCCTTACTGTCCGCCGAACGGAATTCAACCGCTCTTTCGTGTGGAAAGATCTCAAAATCGCTCTTTCCATAAAGCTCCTGTCGTGACGATCTGAAGATGTTGAGAGCGGCGTCGTTAGCGTAAACGTACTTTCCTTCAGCATCCTTGATCCAGGCGAGTCCCGGAAGGTGCTTCATAAACAGGCTGAATCGCTGTTCACTCAACTTCAGCGAATGCTCTGCCTGCATCCGTTCGAGTTCGGCTCCCGATCGGGCCGCGATGATCTCAAGAATTGTTTTCGCCTGATCCGGAAATGGAAACGGCTTGTCATTCAGCAGGGACACCAATCCCAGGGGTTGTCCTGCGCTCGAGAAGAGCGGTATCCCCATGTAGCTGTCGATCCCCATATCGCTCAGCATCGTGTCGCGAGGAAAGGCCTGCTGCACGCCGGTCGGGTGAAAGCAGTATCCGTTGCGCACCACTTTTTCACATGGAGTTCCTTCCAAATTGTAGCTGAAGTTTTCAACCAGTTTGCCTTCCTGGCAGATAGTCAGCGTACGAACATCATTCGAATGCGCTGATTCCATTACTCCGATGAAGGCGATTTTAATCTGGCAAGTCTGACATAACTGAGTGACCATGGCCTCAAAGTAGGCTTGCCCTGTTGAAGCGTTGGCCGTCGCGATCCGACGAATTGCATCTTCTATCCGGGATTGCGGCGTCATCTGGCTCGCGTGCCCGATGACGCCCAGAATTTTTCCATGCTGGTCGCGAAAGGGAGTTCGTTTGATCTGGAACCGACGTTTGTCATCGCTCGTCGTAACGAATTGCTCTTCCGTCTCAGTGACCCCGGTTGACGTCACGCGTCTGTCGGCAGCCAGAATGTTCTGCGCGATATCCTTACCGAAAAGTGTGACGTCATCATGCCCCAAGATCTTGTCCAGTGGCTGTCCGATGAAACGAACTGCGGCGTCGTTGCAGAACAGGTACTTCCCAGACAGATCCTTCACGAACATCGCATCGGGTACGGCGGCGGCGACTGCACTGAGCAGTTCCAACTGTTGTGACGATGAGCCAGACAACGACGATCCGATAAACGATGTAGATTCTGGCATTTTCAGTCCGAGACTTTGTGGATCATCTTCACGCATCAGGTTGGCGCGGGCATCTGTACAAAATCACTCATTGTTTCGGTGGCGGTGGCAGTACCAGTGGAGGATGAGTGACTGCAATCGCCTTTTCGTATTCGATCAGCAATTCATACGTTCGCTTGAACTCGGGCTGGTCATGCAGTTTGCGATATTCAGGGCTACCATTCACCTGCGAATAACGCTTCAGAACCAGTGCCATGCTCTCGGCCGAAGGAATGTGACCAGCCTCTTGCAGTTCCTTGGGAACAGCGAGGAATTGACGCCATTCGGGGGTTAATGTCGCATGCAACTGGCCTGCCTGCTGGAACAGTGCCCGTCGCAAGGCTTCAATCTGTCTTGGAGTTGTCGTGGGCCCACCATTGGCATGCGGCGTCAAATCGGTCAGAAGTCGACGAAGGTCATCTGCGGGCCTGGGTATCCGTGCAGGCAGTTGCCCTGTCGGAGTTCCATAATAAAAGGCATGTGACGCATGATCGATTTCCAGCATCGATCCATCGACAGCAACACCAAGAAACAGGCCACGACTGCGAGAATACGAATAAATCTCGGATCGCAGAGTGGCATCCGTCCCAATTTCAGCATCGCGCCCGACGGGGCCAGCCGATGCAGAAGCATCAACCCCCACCGTGAACTTCCCGCGCATCAACCCTTCCACCCCTTTTTTTGTCGTGAAGACCAGGACCACATCCGATCCCTGGATGCCCGCTTGAAATCCGACGCTTCCCCCGGTCAAGGTGACGAACTGCGGCAGGCTCCATTCCCCGTCTGCATCGCGCACAACCACAACTCCGTGACCACGACGCGCACCACCGACGAACCCGATCTTGATCACATTCGGAATGATCGCAATTCCCTGGGCCTCGGACATCAGCTGGCGAGGGATCTGTTTGGCGGGAATGGCCATCAGTTCACTCAGAACTTGCTCCGACTCCAGGACGGACTCGGCCGGTCCGTTGGCTGAAGCAAACGACGCCATCCAACCCATCACAACGACTGACGCAATCCAAAGTCGTTTTTTCATCGTGGAGCTCCTTCTCATCTGGACAGTTTCCATCCATTCCACACTGTCAAATTCTAATCGAATCGATGGATTGCCGATAGTTGTTGTCCATCGTGAGAACGAAGCACAAATCAGGTCGACTGGTCACCTGATTCTGCGTGTGCGATAATACGTCGAAACAGACCATCCTCACAAAACGCATCGAGGCGTCATGACCGAGTTTCAGTTGGCAAGCCAGTTCCAGCCTGCAGGTGACCAGCCGCAGGCAATCGAAAAACTGATCAAAGGTCTGAAGGAGCAGAAGCAGAATCAGGTGCTGCTGGGGGTCACAGGTTCGGGAAAGACATTCACCATGGCGAATGTCATCCAGCAGATGGGACGCCCGGCGCTGGTTCTGTCGCATAACAAGACACTGGCTGCTCAGTTGTACGCCGAATTCCGCGATTTCTTCCCGCACAACGCCGTTTCGTACTTTGTCAGCTACTACGACTATTACCAGCCCGAGGCGTACATTCCCCAGCGCGACATCTACATCGAAAAGGACTCGTCGATCAATGAAGAGATCGACCGCCTGCGATTACTGGCGACCAGTGCCCTGGTCAGCCGACGTGATGTGATCGTCGTTGCCAGCGTCAGTTGCATCTACGGACTGGGTTCTCCGAAGGATTATCTCGAAATGATGATCCCGCTGCAGGTCGGCGGGGTCATCGATCGTGATGAACTGCTGCGGAAACTTTGCGACATTCATTACTCGCGCAACGACATGGCCCCGCAACGTGGTAACTTCCGAGTTCGTGGCGATGTGATTGAAGTCTGGCCGGCCTACGAAGAATCGGCTTTCCGAATTGAACTGTGGGGCGACGACATCGAAAAACTGGCGGTGATTGATCCTTTGACGGGCGATGTCGTCCGACAGATGGATGACATGTACATCTACCCCGCCAAGCATTACGTGCTGCCAGAAGATCGCGTGACGGCCGCCTGCGATGAAATCGAACGAGAGCTCAATTCGCAGCTTGAGAAATTTCGCCGCGAAGGCAAACTGCTTGAGGCGCAGCGTCTCAATGCTCGAACCCGGCACGACGTCGAACTGTTGCGTGAAGTCGGCTTTTGTCCGGGGATCGAAAACTACAGCCGGGCTCTGTCGGGCCGCAATCCGGGTGAGCCACCTTTCACACTGCTGGACTTCTTCCCAGAAGATTTTTTGTTGTTCATCGACGAGTCGCACGTCACGGTTCCGCAGATCCGCGCGATGTTCAACGGTGACCATGCCCGTAAAACGACTCTGGTGGATCACGGTTTTCGGCTGCCGATGGCATTAGACAACCGACCACTGAAATTCGAAGAATGGAATAACCGCCGCCACCAGACGGTCTTTGTCTCTGCAACCCCCGCTGACTGGGAATTGGAACAGTCTGAAGGCGAGATCGTGCAGCAGGTGATCAGGCCAACAGGTCTGGTGGACCCGAAGATCCTGATTCATCCCGCCCGCGGGCAGGTCCCGCATCTGATGGAGCAGATTCGCGAGCGAACGGCCAAGGGCGAACGCACGCTGGTCACGACGCTAACGAAACGCCTGTCAGAAGATTTGACTACCTACCTCACCGAAGAAGGGATTCGCTGTGCATGGCTCCATTCGGAACTCGATGCCTTCGAACGAGTCGAGATTCTGAGAAATCTGCGCGAGGGAAAATACGATGCCTTGATCGGAGTCAACCTGCTTCGAGAAGGGATCGACCTGCCGGAAGTTTCTCTGGTAGCAATCCTGGATGCCGACAAGGAAGGATTTTTGCGGAGCGCGACCAGCCTGATTCAGACGATTGGTCGGTCGGCTCGAAACGTCAATGCCGAGGTGGTTCTGTATGCCGATTCGGTCACCGACAGCATGCAGGAAGCGATCGATGAAACCAGCCGACGCCGGGAATTGCAACTGGCGTACAACAAGGAACACGGGATCACTCCCGAGACGATTAAGAAAGCAATTCGGCGCGGAATCGAAGAAGAAATTCAGGCAACCAGAATCGCTCAACAGGCCGCCGGTGCCGATGAAGCGCAGTACGTGACACAGGAATATCTGAACGAACTGGAAGCTGAGATGCTGACTGCTGCGGAAAGCCTGGAATTCGAACGTGCGGCAAAACTGCGAGACCGGATCCTGGAACTCAAGAAACAGATCGGCAAGCCCGTTACCGCTCAGGAAGAAGCTGCCGCACCGCAGAAAAAAGGAAAGCGACGAGGCGGTGGCGGCGGCAGTGGCAAACGCAAACCGAAGCCCTTCGGTCCGAATTGAACACGATCCTGGTTGCTCACCGTACGTTTCTGCAGGAGGGATTGATGTGTGTGGTCGTATTAATGTCCGAATGACATCGGCCGAACTGGCTCAGGTTTTCGAGTTGTTTCGCGAGCCCGTCTGGACGCCTCGCTACAATCTGGGGCCGATGCAGCCGGCGATTGTCATTCGTCAGATGCCGGAAGGGTATCGACTGGCAGACATCATGCAATGGGGGCTGGTCCCGAGTTGGGCAAAAGACCCTAAGATCGGTTCGCAGATGTTCAATGCGAGGTCGGAAACGGTCGCTTCCAAGCCTGCATTTCGAGCGGCCTTCCGCCGCCGACGCTGCCTGATCCCGGCCACCGGCTTCTACGAATGGCAGGCGACGGACGGAAAGACGAAACAACCCTGGAACATCTTTCGAGCCGATGGAAGTCCGCTGGCGCTGGCTGGTCTCTGGGAGCATTGGGAATCGTCAGATGGAAGTCTGCTCGAATCATGCACGGTAATCACCACCACTGCGAACGAATTCATGGCAGAGATCCATGATCGCATGCCAGTCATCCTCGACCCGGAACTCTGGAGCCTCTGGCTGAACCCTACAGAACTCGAACCTGAAGCATTACGGGAGTTGCTGGTTCCATGTCCCAGTGAATGGCTGACTCGAACTCGCGTCAGCACACTGGTCAATAACGTCCGCAATGAATCGCCCGATTGCGTCGTGCCCGTGGATGCCCCCAGGAGCCTGTTCTAACCTGCAGCCAGTGCGATCACGTCGAGTTGTCCTCCGCACATCGAAATGTTCGAGCACCAGAAAGAGAAAATTGTGTCCAACGTCACTCCCCAGCGACGAGCCCTTGAAGCGCCGGCAACAAAGTTGACTCCGATGACATCCCAGTTACTGGATCAGGCGATCGAAGGGGCGCGGCAAAGTGCGCGATTGAGAATGATTCTGCCGCTCCATAAGTCGGCAGAGGCGACGTTGCATCGGATGTTCAATGCGATGCAACCGGGAACATACATTCCGCCTCATCGCCATTTTTGTCCCCCGAAGCCTGAAAGTATTCTCGTCCTCCGTGGATCGATGTGCTTCATCACTTTCGATGATTCAGGGCAAGTTGAGCAGATGATCGATGTCACGGCAGGTTCAGAGGTTTTCGGTGTCGATATTGAGCCTGGGATCTTTCACACGTTTCTGATTCTTGAGCCAGACACAGTGATGTATGAGGTCAAGCCGGGACCATATTCACCGATCGACGACAAGGATTTCGCAACGTGGGCTCCACGCGAAGGTGACAGTGCTGCCGCAGGCTACCTTGCAATGCTGCAACATAAACGGCTTTCAATCCAAACGAACTCCAACGATCACACGACTATCCGATAATATTGGAGAACGTGATTGATGACTTTCGAATGCCTTTGAAATTCAGGACCTCTTTGTGGAATGCAGACCGGAAGACCATTTGCATGCCCCTTGAGATGCACAGTCCAGTGACACTCGGAAGACGGCCAACTCTTCCCTCTGCAGAAACTCAAGGATCGTGTTCAATGCAAAAACTCGCACCAGATTCCACTGCGACACCTGATCAAGCCACCACGGCTCCGCGAGCGGTCTGGTCGTTGCGACTTCAATTATTGATTGGCGTCAATTCGACGATGGCCGTCCTGCTGGCTCTCGCTTTGATCGCGGATTATCGCCGGGAACTGGAACATCACCTGCGACACGAAAAGGCCGCACTGCTGGCGGAAGCCGAGTCGATTGCTGCGGCATTGAATTCACTTGAACCGATCGATCGTCAGGCGATCCAGCGTTTGCTGGATTCGGTCCAATCGGGAATCGATTCTGTCGAACCGTCGCATCATCGATTGCAGGTTGACTGGAATGATGAATCGATCGAATCGCGTAGAGCCGGTCGTTTTCCGGAAGAGGACGCAGACTTCCGGCAGTTGATCACGTCGCGTCCCTCTGGTGGCACTGCGGTGACATGGGAGACGACTGCTTTTGCCGCGGCCATGTGTTCCAGTCGGGGGATTACTGTTTGTGTTGCGGAACCGATTGAAGTGATCCGCAGAGAAATTGGTTACGAAACGCTCGAACGACTCGGTGTTCTCGTACTGGCTGGCCTTCTCGCGATGGGGATTGTCGACTTCATTCTTTATCGAGCCCTTGTCAGACCAATGGAGCAATTGTCGCGTACGGTCGAAGCCATCGGCGCTGGCCACTTCGGAACACAGGTTGCCCACTATCGAACCGCCGACCTGGATATCCTGGGCCGTGCCATCAATGCGATGAGTACGCAACTAGCTGCACACGACAAAGAAGTTCAACAACAGATGGCCAAGGCTCGCCGCCTGCAGCAGCATCTGTTGCCACCGTGGCCCGCCATCCCGGGTATGACGGTTGAACGTCGATTTCTGCCTGCAACAGAAGTCACAGGGGACTATCACGTTGCCCTTCCGCTGCAAAATGGAGAATGGATGTTCTGCATTGCGGACGTCACAGGACACGGAATTCCTGCAGCAATGACGGCAGCTATGCTGAAGGTTCTGTTTCATCAAGCAGCGGAACTGACAAGCGATCCACAAAAAATCCTTGTCACTCTCAACGAGAATTTCGGGGCCGTCGTGATGCCGGGTGACTTCGCCACCATGCTGGTCGTCCATTGGCAACCGCAGGAACGACAGATCCGTTACGCCAACGGAGGTCACGAACCGGGGCTACTGCTGCGCCGCGATGGAAC
>CAXBSB010000090.1:0-27822 GCA_963977965.1 uncultured Schlesneria sp. | reverse complement strand
GTACTACGTACGTCCAGCAACCGCATCAATACAGCAAAGCTGATTCTCAGAACCATCCAACCAAATTGTCAAAGATCTGTCCGCCGCGTCGGTCACCGTCTGGCTGCGTCAGCGGCGGGGAGGCGAGATGATATCGTCGGCCATCGGGATGTCAATCGACTGGGCAAAGAATCTAAAAATCATTTTGCCAATCGACTTACGACTGCCATAAAATCGACGCAACCAACTGCAAATGAAGAAGCTAAGTCGACACAGCAACAGACCCGGCAAATCGAATACAGTCGGTGCGATCGGCATTTTTTCAAACGAAGGGGACGACAAACGCCCCCTCAGACGGACTCGAAGCGGTATCAAAACCGCGGTCTCCAGCAGGTGTTTCCTCGATCGAGCGGCGACGCGACCTTACGGACGGTGTCACTTTGCCAAGTTTCCGCAGCTTCCAACCTGATTTCGCCCAGATTCTGAAAGACTGGGGTCGCAAGATTTGCCGGTTCGAGATAGTGTTCCGATCGACACATGTCAAGATGACAAATCCATTTCCGTAATCAATCTCACCGGGCGCGCTCTGCCTGCTAAAGATCTTTTCCGGGAATCGAAACGAATCAGATTCATGGAAGGAGATGACTCGGTGGGTACTGCCTCGGATTCGCTGTATCAGCCTGCCCCAGCAACAGAGGTCCACGAAGGTCGCTGGAACGACGGCCTCGAATGGCCGGCAGTAATCTGGCTCGGCTCAGTCCATCTGATTTCGCTCGCCGCCCCCTTCTATTTCACCTGGTACGGCTTCTGGCTGTTCGTGGTTTTCAGTTGGATCACCGGAAGTCTGGGAGTCTGCCTCGGTTTTCATCGCCTGTTGACTCATTCCGGCTTCGAAACTTACCGACCAATTCGCTGGCTTCTGGCTCTGTGCGGAACGCTCGCGGGAGAAGGCCCACCAATCATGTGGGTCTCGGCACATCGTAAGCACCATCGGTTCAGTGATCAGGAACATGATCCGCATTCCCCGCGTGACGGTGCCTGGTGGAGCCATGTTCTCTGGATGCTCCCTCGAGCGGGATCTCAGCACTGGGCACAACTCTATCGCACCTACGCTCCTGATCTGATGCGAGACCGGTCGCTGCGGCTTCTTGACCGTACATTCTTCTGGTGGCACATGGGACTGGGCGCGCTGTTCTTCACAGCAGGCTGGTCCATGTGGGATTTGAACACCGGCATTTCATTTGTTTTGTGGGGATTGTTCCTTCGACTGACGTATATGTTGCATGTCACGTGGGCCGTCAATTCCGCTTCACACATGTGGGGCTACAAGACGTATCCGACTCGAGACAACAGTCGCAATCTGTGGTGGGTTGGCCTGCTGGCGTGGGGTGAAGGCTGGCATAACAACCATCACGCTTTCCCACGAGTGGCTCAACACGGCCACCAATGGTGGGAAATCGACACGACCTACTGGGTCATTGCCCTGATGGAAAAGACTGGCCTCGCCTGGAATGTGGTTCATAAGACTGCTGCAACCACCGTCTCCACAGAGATTGAAATCCAAGGTGCCGAAGAGCCGCTGCTTAAAAAGGTCGCTTGATCAAGCGCGGAATTGTTGCAACGCCATCAACGCTCAGTCCTGTCAACGACGAGATCCCATCCAACGTAAGTGGGCGTCCCGAGGGCATTGCAGCGAAAAGCCCATGCTCTGAAACGACACGGACGAGCGATTCGCACTATTCGCCGGAAGCACCTGAGCGTCCTGGCCGAACGGTCGTGATCCAGACGAACGCACGTCCGGCTTCATCCTGCCAGATTTCGCGGGACAGTTTCCTCGAAACGACTGCTGACTTGAGAGCGACACTCCACGACGTCTGAGTCCGCTTGACCGAGACTTTCAGACTTGGGAAGTCGATGTTTTTTTCTTCGATCTCGTAATAGTCGAGCATCACAGGCGTTTCCGTCAGTTCTGACACGGTCGGCAACAGGTCGGACAACGAGACGTTATCGAGTTCAATCTGTGTCATGGCAAAAAACTTGGGGGCCGCTTTGAAACGCTGCTTCTGCAACGGCCAGCCGATTGCCCACAACGCTTGCTTCTGTCCAAGTGGCTCTACCAGAAGCTCCAACCCCTCGGCAGGAGTTCGATTGGGCCGAAACCCGAGTTTGCAGTCGTTCAGCATGATGGCGAGTGCCGTTGCAGCGCTGAACCCTTTCACCTCCTGACGCACCCGATTTTTGGCACCTGGCTGCTTGAGCAGCGCCAGCGCCGCCTGACTGAATCGTACCGGATACTGCTTCGGAAGTGGCAGCTTTGCGATCGCCTCCGTCAAAAGCAGGTCACGGTATTCCGCTTCGGCTGGCTTAACGAGCGCGTCGTACATCGTCGTGAACTGTTCTTTTGACAACCCCCACATCGGCTGCCCATCGGGCGTCCCCTGGGCTCCATAGGTCTTAAGCTCGTTGACCCATTCCCGCAACTTGGCCCCCTCGCCGAGTTCAAAGCTACGATTCGAAAAGTTGATTCTTCCCGAGCGATCCAAGGTTCCCACGGCGGTCACATAGCGAAGCGTCCCTACGATCCGTTCGCGGACTTCGATTTTTTCATCTGTCTGTCGCTGGATTTGAATGGAAACATCCAAGGGTTCCAGCATTTTGCTCCATTGCTGAGCATGCAGACCACCACCATCGTTACTCGTCAGCAGCTTGATTTCGAGAAACGTGCTGCGAGGCTTCGACGAGGCCGCGGAGATACCGCCGTCAGGACGATTGGCAGGAGAAACCTGCGCCAGCAACTCAGATGACCGGCAGACCACCAGTACTGCGGCGAGTACGAAAGTGCTTGACGGCTTCATTTGCGTGGCCTTTCATTTCGAGTCTAATCATCGACAGCGACGTTCGGTGCGCGAGATACTACGAATTTATGCCAGGCAATGCGACACCTGTTTGGAAGCGGGATCGCACGAAGCTTTGGTGCCTTGGTCCGTTTGCAATTTCCAAATCTGCTCACGTCTGTGGCTCGACCAATTGGAAAGTGAATCCATTCATGTCAATTTCTTCTGATCACCCCGTCGTGCCAATCCTGGTGGGTGACCAATGGTTAACTCCCGGCACGGATTCCTGGGGTGAAGTTCAGAACCCGTCAACGACCGAGGTTCTTGGCCGCGTTCCGTTCTGTGGCGTCCAGGAAGTCGATGCGGCCGTTAAAGCTGCGTTGCGAGCATTCGAATCGTGGTCAAAAGTTCCCGCTCCCGTACGAGCGTCAAAACTGTTCGCATTCAAGACGCAACTTGAATCCCATTTTGAAGAACTCGCCCGTCTGATTACTCAGGAAAACGGAAAGACGCTGGAAGAGGCTCGCGGTGATGTCCGGCGCGGTATCGAAGTTGTTGACTTTGCTTGTGGTATTGCACATCTCAGCAAAGGAGAATCGCTCCCTCAACTGGCCGACAACATCGACAGTTTGACAATGCGCGAACCGATTGGAGTCTGCGTCGGGATCACCCCATTCAATTTCCCGGCAATGGTCCCTCTCTGGATGTTTCCACTCGCCATCGCATGCGGGAATTCCTTTATTCTGAAGCCGAGCGAAAAAGTTCCACTGACAGCAGTCAAGATGGCCGAACTGGCTCTGGCGGCTGGAATTCCACCAGGTGTCTTGAACATCATTCATGGAGGTGCTGCCGCCGTTGACGCCTTGCTGGAACATCCCGATGTTGCAGCCATCAGCTTCGTTGGCTCAACGCGTGTCGCCGAACATGTGTATGTGAAAGGATGTCGTCACGGAAAACGAGTTCAGGCGGCTGGCGGAGCCAAGAATGTCATGATCGTCATGCCGGATGCTGACCCGTCACCGACGGTTCGTGCCATTATGGGAGCCGCCTATGGCTGCGCCGGACAACGTTGTATGGCGGGATCGATCCTGATGGGCATCGGCGAGGCGGCGTCCCGCGTTCGCGATCGCGTCGCCAGTGCGATCGACCAGTTGATCATCGACAATTCGTCAGCCAATCCGCGGACGGAGATGGGACCTGTGATCGATGCTCAGGCACGCTCTCGAATTCGACAGTTGATCGATCATGGAACGGAAGCTGGCGCACGACTCGTTCGCGGCGGTTCCGATTCGATCCGTGAACTGGGACATTTTGTGGCTCCGACGCTGTTCGATCAGGCGCATCCGGAAATGGCAATCGCCCAGGAAGAGATCTTCGGGCCAGTCCTGACGATGCTGCACCCGCGTGACCTGGACGAAGCAATCGCCTGGACCAACCGCGGCACGTTTGGAAATGGTGCGGTCCTCTTTACCAGCAATGGTGCTTCGGCTCGCCAATTTACTCGCGACATTCGCTGTGGGATGGTGGGCATCAATGTTGGTGTTCCTGCCCCGATGGCTGTGTTTGCGTTCTCGGGCTGGAATCGATCGTTCTTCGGCGACCTGCACGTTCAGGGCATGGAAGGGATTCTGTTTTACACGCGACAGAAGATCGTCCTGTCGCGATGGGACAATACGTACAAGCGAGTCGAAGGGTGGTGAGTATGGCCGACCAGTTCAATGTTCCATCGGTCATCCTCATCGGCGGCGGCGTCCGGCATGAGGCTGCAGCTCAATTAAAGAGACTTGGCATTCAACGGGTGCTGCTGGTCACCGATGCCGACATGGTACGACTTGGCCCGGCAACCGAAATCGCGGATGACCTGAAAGCGGCGGGACTGTTCGTCACGCTGTTTGATGGAGTTCAGGCGGACCCAACTGACAGAAATGTCGATGCCGGCTTGAGCCTCTATCATGAAGCCAATTGCCAGGGATTGGTCGCTGTCGGGGGAGGCTCACCGATTGATGCTGCCAAAGCGATCAGCGCGCTGGCAAAGAATCCAGCGCCACTCAGCCAGTATGCTGGCTACCACAAACTGCCAACCCCCGGCGTTCCACTGATCGCGATTCCGACAACGGCTGGTACCGGCAGTGAAGTCACCAAGGTGACGATCATCACGGATACCGATCGTGACGTGAAGATGATGATCCTGAGTGTCAACCTGCTGCCACAGGTGGCTCTCGTCGATTACGAACTGACGTTATCGATGCCACCCGCTTTGACCGCTGCAGTAGGGGTCGACACACTGACTCATGGAATTGAAGCGTTTGTCTCACGTAAGGCTCATGCCACGACTGATCCATTGGCTCTCTCGTGCATTGAGCATGTCGCACGGCATTTGAAGATTGCGTACAACGAACCGAGAAATCACGCCGCACGAGCGGGAATGATGCTGGCGGCATGTCAGGGCGGGATGGCATTCGCGAACAGCAGTGTCTGCCTTGTTCATGGCATGAGTCGTCCCATTGGCGCGTTGTTTCATGTGCCGCATGGATTGTCGAATGCGGTCCTGTTGCCTGCGGTGACTCGATTCTCATGGGAATCAGCAGTTGCACGATACGCGATCGTTGCTCGAATTCTCGGAGCATGCGCACACACTGCAGACGATATTAAAGCCGCCAGTACACTGGTGGCGTCTCTGGAACAGTTGAACAGGGATTTGAATGTGCCACGACTGCGCGATTGTCGCGGAGTCGATGAACGTCGCTTTCGAGAGAACCTCTCGAAGATGGCGAATGATGCGCTGGCATCAGGGAGCCCGCAGAACAATCCGCGTGTCCCAACAGCAGATCAGATAATTGCACTTTACGAAGAAGCGTGGTGACTGATGTCAAGCGTTGAACCACAGAAACACGAACGCATACACGATTATTTGTCTGATCGAACATTACGGCCAGAGCATGAGAGGGTTGTTCCGTCATGTCGATTCGTGTAATCTACACACTAACTTAATTAGACCGTAACGCGGCGTTGCCGAAGTCAGGATGACCGACAATTGCCGCCAGTTGTTTTATTACCTGTCACACGTCGCTGCGGTTCGATCAACGCAATTCACCGTTTTCGGACTTACCCAGCAGTGTGACATAGAGGAAGGAGTTGGCGATGGCATCAGTTCGTGCCGAAAACGTGGCAGAGGTGCTGTGGGAGTTGAAGCGAATCGACAAGGTCGCAACTTTTACGGAAGTCGCTGGCCGAGCTGGATTCAAACCAGGCGCCGGCGGGCGAACCATGCTGACCTGTCTGGCGACCGTGCAACGTGATTGGCCTCACCTGCAGTGGTGGCGAGCGATTCCTGATGACGGCTGCATTGCTCACGATTCTCCACACGCCGAACAATTGAAGAGCGTCGGGATCGAATTGGAACCCGCCAGCGGTCGCAAGGGCTTCGTGGTTATCACTGACCTGCAATCCCGCATCTTCACCTGGGATGTTGAACCTGCTGCAACAGTCGTTTGATTCCACGAATTGACGAATACAAAAACAGAGCCCGGTCGATGATTCGACCGGGCTCTGTTTGTTTCATGTCACCAAGAATTTCTACTTTTTGATGTCGTAGACGACCAGCGAATCCATGTCGCGGACGTAAAGTCGTCCACCACAGACAACCGGATGTGCCCATGCCGGTTTGTCACTGCGATTCTTCGGTTCGAATCGCCCCTTTTCTTCGTACCCTTTCGTCGTGGCAGTGCAAAGTGCCATCGGACCATTCTCACTGCGAAGGTACAGATGCCCGTCGGCGAAAGTCAGCGACCCCTTACCGACCGACCGATCCTGCCAGACGCTTTCACCGGTCTTCAGATTCAGACATCGCAACACCCCTTCGTCGAATCCATAGACATGGCCATCGAGGACTACCATTCCGCCGTGATGGTTCTTCATCAACTTGTTGTCGTCGTAGGCCACGCTGGCAGTTCCCTTGGGACCAAGTTGGAACATCGCACACCCCTTACCATATCCCGAAGCGGTAAAGACCTTACCGTCTTCGAACAATGGCGAGGAACAATTCGCGGTTCCGTTTGCAGACGAAGGATACCCCCAGCAGAAGTTTCCGTTTTGAGCCTTCACGGCAACTACGGCAGTGTGGGTGTAATTGACGATCATTCGCTCACCGCCATACTCGACGATGATCGGTGAAGCGTACGATGCTTGTGGAGTACCGTTGATTGTCGCCCGCCAGATCCCTCGACCTGTCATCTTGTCCAGGCTGACGATCGTCGCATCCTTCCCGCCTGGGCAGCAAATCAACTGCTTGCCATCGATCAGCACAGACTCGCTGATCCCCCAGGTAATGTTATTTCCGCCGTAATCCTTCAGAATA
Organism: uncultured Schlesneria sp.; assembly: GCA_963977965.1. Classification (GTDB taxonomy): domain Bacteria; phylum Planctomycetota; class Planctomycetia; order Planctomycetales; family Planctomycetaceae; genus Schlesneria. The sequence continues at coordinate 20,652 of CAXBSB010000090.1, read as the reverse complement.
TTCTTCTGCCAGACAACGTCACCATTGTCGACTCCGACACAAATCAAATCTCCGTTGGCACCGAGTGCGTAAACGCGGTCAGCATCAACAGTCGGAGTTCCACGCGGGCCATTTCCCATTCCGTTTCGATAAGCTCCACCGCCAGTTTTGGTCGCCCACAACGGATTGCCTGTTGACGCATCCATCGCCAGCAGCATTTCAACGTTACCCTGGTTTCCCATCGTGAAGAGTTTCCCGTCAGCGATGGCAACTGAGGAAAAGGCTTCGCCGAGTTTCTTCTGCTCCCAGACAACCTTTGGCCCATCTTCAGGCCATTGGTCCAGAAGCCCGGTTTCTTTTGAGATATTGTCGCGATTTGGCCCGCGGAACTGTGGCCAGTGACCAGCATCAGCCAAGTTACCGTCCGAACTATTTGGCTTTTTCACTGGCTTGCGTGACGCCGGTGGCGCTTTGGGAGTTTTCAACAAAAGCTTCGAGGCAGTGTTTGTGGCATTCGCTGTCACGGTCACCGTCTGCCCGGCGACGATGTCTTCCAGCGTCCCCTTCTTTCCGTCGATCATAATGATCACTGCGGGGCCGAACGTGAACACTTTGGGCTCGTCCCCCTTTCCGTTCACTTTGACCGAGATCGTATTGTCGTCGGTTGAAACAGACTCAACCGTCCCATTGACTGTTGCTGCCATCACCTGTGTCGCGGCAAACGAAACCAGTCCCAAAACTACTGCGCCGACAAAAGCCCGCCTGAACATAAACCTCTCCGCTGGAGTTACCGGGGTGAATCGAGAGTCGATTCCCCATGCCGTTACTGAAATCCCGAGAATCCTTCCATTAATGCCCGGGGAATGAGTGGCTCCCGCGAATCACCTCAACAGGATCAACTGATGGAACCCTCAAACAAGGTATACTATGACGTCTTCGTACAATCAGAACAAGAAGAAGATTCCTCATCATTGCCCCGGATTACCCATGATCTGCGATGCTTTGGAATCGTACATCAGTATTTACGGAAACACCTTCCGATACTGATTTCACGGGAAAATCTGCTTTCGGCGTGACATGACAATTGGGACAGGAATTCGGTGAACCTGTCAGCCCCACCTTGACAGCAGGTCGATACTGCGGAAAATAAAGTCTGTGAAATCAGCCGATGCGGGCCTGGTAAGGTAATAGCCTCATGCGCGCTCAACTCGTTCCACTACGTGGTGGACGCCCAATACAAATACTGCGCGATGTGACTCTGGTTGGCCGTCAGGACGACCTGTGTGATGTCTGCATTGACCAAAGCAGCATATCCAAACTGCACTGTGTGATTGTCCGCACTGATGGCCTGCTCTTTATTCGTGATCTTGGAAGCACCAACGGTACGAAGGTCAACGGTCAGCGAGTGATTCGTGGAGCGTTGCTGCCGGGTGATGAACTGGCGTTCGCAGGCGAGAAATATCGGGTCGAAATGGGGCCAGGCGAACCTGAACCCGAACCAGTCGACATCCACGGGGCACATACCGAAGTGATTGAAGTCGGTCACCGCGCCACAGCCGATGAATTCTTCGCTCCGGGCGATGCACCTCTGCAGACAGCCAGCGACAGCGATGTCCGTATGCTCGATGAATAACGGTCGACTACCGGCCCGCTTCGTCTTCAGCCAACCATCCGCAATTCGAGTTCTTCCGCATTGATTGCGACAATGGCGATTCCCAGACGGTCGGCCAGTTCAATCACATCAGGCTGATCGAGCACGATTGTTTTGTTACTCTCAATCGCTAGCACTCGCCCGCCAGCTTCCTGAAGAGTCTTGATCGTTTGAGCCCCGATGGTCGGAACATCGAATCGCATGTCCTGCTGCGGCTTGGCGACCTTCACGACCGTAAAGCCGCCGCGACGGCAGAGTTCACCTGCACGCCGAATGGTTCGATCCGTACCTTCGATCGCCTCAACGGCAATGACAGCCATGTCGTTGACAACAACAGACTGGCCTACGTCCAGGCGTCCCATCTCTTTGGCGAGATCCCAGCCAAAGCGAATATCCCGCCACTGTGCATCGGTTGGTTTGCGTCGTGTCAGAAATCCGTGTTTCACGAGTAACTCCGGACAGTAATCGAGTGCTGAATCGAAATAAATCTGGTCCCGCTCGAACTCGCGAATGACAGCCAGCAACAGCGTGTCGTCCTTGCGGTCTCGAGTGGCGTAGTGATACCACATGTGAATCGTCCGCCAGTCCGGCAGCAGACGCAGGATCCGGAACGGCTGGAACAGTACCGTCTTTTCGATCTTGCCGGCCATGACAACGCGATCGATCCGGGCTCGCTTGAAGAGTCGGATCGTACGCCCTAAACGAGCCAGCGGTGTTTCCGCATACGAATGACAAAGTGCTCGAAGCTGATCTTCGTCGGCCATTCCGGCGACGCCCACGCAGTAGACGTGCAATCCCTGATCTCGCGCTGCTTCTGCAAATGCAAGCGGAAAGCGTCCTGCACCCGCCAGTAAACCGACGCGACGAGGAGGCATCTTCAGGATGTTTGGATCCGTCTCTTCCATTTGAATTTCGAAATCAATCACCAGAATTAAAGACCAATCAAGCAGGAACGGCTGTCAATCAGCCTGCCTTCCGTAATTCTTCGGGGGACTGACCACGGAGTTCTTCGACCTGCTTCATCAAGGTGGCAATCTGATTCGCCATGGTTCGAACCTGGTCCCGCATTTCCGGGACTCGTTTCAGCGAGAAAACCAGCCGCTTCTGCTCAGCTTCAGGTGTTGCGGGGTATCCGATCCAGATTTCGCCTTCGGGAATATCCTTGTGGACACCACCCTTGGCACCCACCATGCATCCAGAATTCAAGCGAACGTGATCTTTGATACCGACCTGACCACCCAGTCGCACGTAGTTGCCCGTGGTGCAGGAACCTGCCAGGCCGACTTGTGAAGCAAAAACGTTGTGCTTACCCAGTTCGCAATTGTGAGCAATCATGACGAGGTTATCGATCTTGGTACCAGCTCCGACGATCGTCGGACCAATGGCTCCGCGATCAATCGTCGCACAGGCACCGATTTCTGCGTCTTCGTGGATTTCAACAGTTCCCAGTTGCGGGATCTTGATGAATCGCCCTTCGGTGAAGCGATATCCGAATCCATCCGCACCGATGACAGCACCACTGTGGATAATGACTCGATCACCCAGCGACGTGTCGTCATACAGCACCGCGTTGGGATAAACGATCACATCCTGACCCAGGCGACAACCCGCTCCGATTACAACTCCGGGATAAATATCACAGCCGGCACCGATAACCGCTTCATCGCCAATGCACGCTCCGGGGCCAACGTAACAGTTCTCACCCAAGGTAGCAGTCGGGCTGATGTGAGCGTGAGGAGAAATCCCTCGCGCGGGTCGTCCGCGAACCTTGCGGAACTGAGGCAGGATTCGTTGAAAGGCCGCATGAGGATCATTGACAACGATCAACGAAGTACTCGAATTGGAAGCGATACCAGCAGCGATCTTCGCATTCAGGATAATAGCGCCAGCTTGGCAGCTTTGCAGGCGACTCACATGGCTTTCGTCCAGAACGAACGTCACGGCATCAGGGCCGGCAGATTCGATGGCCGCAGCATTACAGATCACTCGATCTGAATCCCCACGAACCTCTCCTTGTACGAGCGTAGCCAGCGAACCGACGGTGTGAGTCACAGTGCCCTCCCTGCATGTGTTTGGTCCGCGCAGAAGTTGCGCGGGCGGACGATCCTTGTCCCCATCTGCACTTTTAGCTCAAGTCGTCAACCACGGAAAGAGGAATCTCGAAATCGATCGGAAAATCTGTGCCTACCAGGTGTTGCAACTCGAACGCGACGGTTAATTTGATGGTGGGAGTTCTTGCGGCATATTGTCGGTGATTTTCTTTGGATAAGACATTCCACCCCTTGAGAGCCAAAGCGCTCCGGTCTGCGTGTCTACGATGTAGCAGCCACTACCATTCGTCTCCGTTCCAAATGCGGAGATTTGAAATCTCGCAGTTGCAGCGTTCTGGGCAGATTGCGCATTGGCATTGTGCCCGTGGTTGCCGCCGCCGACAGAGAACCCGATCAGAAGTCCGATAGATAGAACAACGACGTAGCGACCTGAATTCTTCATTGCTTTACCCCCTGAATTGGCGTGACGGTCTCCAAAAATGAACAGACCCCAGCTTATCGCAGGTGCCATTTTTGTACGATGCCACGTTCACGCTGTCGCCGCAACCGTCGTCTTGATCGTTACATGTCGGATGAATCGGGGGGAGTTGGCATCCGGGGGAGCATGAAAACTTTCTGGCCATTCCGCCACGCGCGAAACCACGCTTCGTGGCTGGTTTCCTTATCCTTGTGCCATTCGCCCATGAACCAATTTCTGGTGATCAGCCGGGTTAGCAATTGGGACCACGAACAGAAAGCGGTGCTGTGTACCTTCGACAGCGTAAACCAATACGCATCAAACACTGAGACCGTGTTGCCGCACACATTGACAAAAATGTAGCCACGCTCACTGTCGAACATCGAATTCCTTAACACGAACTTGTTCAATCAGTGTGGAATGCAAATTTTTCATGCGAAATCGCAGTAGCGATGCTGAAGCGAAATCGACACTCGATTTTTACGAGAGTACGATTCGGCAACTTCTGATCAGTGTCATCATGCGCGATCTATGAAATCTGTCCGAGCGAGGAATTTGCCTCAAGGATGACGATGGTTGAGGGAGAAAATGAACGTCATGCTGTCCTGAATGTTTCGGATAGCGGCACAGGCATGACACCGGAAGTCAGAGCCAGGATTTTTGAACCATTCTTTACCACAAAACCCGCTGGCCAGGGGACGGGGCTGGGACTGTCCGTTGTGCATGGAATTATCCGTCAGTGCAACGGGCAGATCGGCGCCTATAGCGAACCGGGGATCGGAACAACGTTTAAGATTTACCTTCCCACCGTCGACGAAACGATTGCATCGGCGTCCGAAAGCCATGCTCAACCCAGTCCAAATATTAATGAGACAGTGCTGGTTGTCGAAGATGAGGAGGCCGTTCGTAAAATCGCAGTACGTACGTTAAAGTCAAAGGGTTATCACGTACTGGAGGCTGAAAGCGGTAAACAGGCCATGCAGGTCGTTACACGCCATACTGGCCGGATTGACATCCTGGTCACGGATGTTGTGATGCCCGAAATGAGCGGTCGACAACTTGCCGAATTACTGCGAGCACGACTGCCGGACTTAAAGGTTCTTTACCAAAGCGGCTACACGGACGACGCGGTGATCCGTCATGGCATTCTGGAAGCTGAGGTTGCGTTTCTGCAGAAGCCATACACCCCGATGAACCTGATCAAAAAGGTGCGAGAAGTGCTCGATGCGGGCGCGACTTCCTCGTAACCGGACGAAGAACTGCAGTTCCACATGTGCCGTTATGACTTTGTCGCCGGTGCTGTGGGGAGCGCATTGATGATCTGAGTCGGAACGGCATACGCAGCCACGACACAGATCGAAATGACTGCGATCCAGAGCATGATGTCTGTGATTCGCCATGGAACCAGTGCCCGGTGAACTTTTCGATATCGGAAGTAGAGAGTCGCCCCCGCAATCATGGGGAGCGTCGCGGCTTGAGCCACACCACCGATCGTCACCATCAACTTGGGGTCTTTTCCGATCAGGAAGAAAACCAGGGCCAGCGTGGGAAAGAAAAGGCAGAATCGGCGAATCAGCAGAGCACGATGATCAGCCGACTTGGCCTGAGCCATCCCGGCGAGGACCAGAAAGTCTGCGGTCAACCGACTGTTTGCCGCACAGGCGAGGTACAGAGTCTTGAACAACACCATCCCGGCACCGATCAGGAACAGGATACGAGTCCATTCGCCGAAGGGACCGACGTACATTTTTGACAGCGTGTCGATCAGTTCCTGCCCCTTGGGGTAGTAACCCTGAGGATGCAGCACAGCAGCCCCCATCAGATAAAACGCAATCGTCGAGACAGTGAAAACGACCATGCTGACCCAAGCATCCAGGTGCATGACTCGAATCCACCCTTTCGCACGCCGCTCCCAGGCTTCTGTCCCGTCCGCCAGTCCGACGTAACGGGCATAGCCTTTTTCCAGACACCAGTAGGGATAGTAAAACAGTTCCGTTGCTCCGACCCCCGTCACACCAAAGACAGCAAACGCGGCTGCGAGACCGTGTGAAGGGACCTGGAATTCCAACCCCTTGAGAAGATCACTTCCGCGAATCGGGAATTCGGTCCAACCCAATGCCGCGGCTGCAGAAACAGTGATCAATGTGACCGAAACGACGATCATCGTTGTCAGCCATTCAATCCGCTTATAGCCCCCTCCGTAAATCAGGGCCATGGTGATCAGGCACGTTGCCACAGCCCAGGGAACCTCAGGACGATCCTTGACCATTTGAGCCAGCGATGGAAGACCACTGAAAGCGGCCGCTGTTCCCTGCGAAACCGACGGAAATGCCAGATTCAAAGCTTGCCCGACCGTTCCTGCCATGCCGCCGAGCTGCACAACGGTGCAGATCATCATGAAAAACCACCACCAGACCATCCAGTGCGCGCCAAATCGAGGACCGGGAAGCTCGTTGATTGCCCCCAGCGTCGGACGCCCTGAGGAAATCGCATATCTCCCAATTTCAATCTGAACGAAAACCTTGATGACGCAACTGAACAGAATCAGCCACAGGAAAACAAACCCATGCTGGGCGCCCAGAGTTGTGGTGAGAATCAACTCGCCCGATCCGACGATCGTTCCGGCAAGAATGATTCCTGGGCCAATTTTTCGCAGGGCTGCCAGCGCCGTCGCTGGCGGTTCCTGAATTTCTTCTGGGGGAAGTGCGTATGGATCGTAGGAAATGACTTCGTCGCTCATGCGATGTTCCAGACTTCTCGGTTGTGGCATCAAGGGAGATGGATAATACCAACCGAACCTGTAATTCGCCTGTTCCGATCCCTGTTCGCGGTGTTTTTTGTTCGGATCAGAATCTTCAGGATTCCAGGCCCTGAATCCCGTAACTCCTTTAACCACTGAGAGCCGCGGAAAATTACACCCGGAATTCTTCGACCAGAATTCAGCGGAAACCGACCGAACCGGGATAGATCGGCAAGCCGGAATCTGAGAAATTTTCTCAAATTCAGCAAAAAAGTCGTGAACCAATCTGTCTGGAATGCTGTCTATACGTAGTAATACGGAAGTTGTCACGATTTCCGTCGCAATCGCGGGGCGAACGCCGCGTATGTCTCAAACTTGTGGATTCTTTTTCCGAAAGAAATTCGTCAACCGTCGTTATCCAGGAAACTGCGGACTCCGCAGGAGGTACCCCCGATGCAAGCAATGAATGCCATTCAGAACGCAATGATCAACACCACCACCGCCGCCCAGGCAGGTATGGTCGCGACTGCGACGAATGCACATCGGTCGTATCTCCGTCTCGAACGCGGAGTTCGCCCGGATTCGAAGCGTCCCCATTTTGGGGTATCAGGTTCCCATTCCTTGTCCGAAATAGGCGACTCGAAACCGGGTTTGCCAACGGACGAGACGAGTGGAACCGACCCCAAAACCATGTGTAGCGATCAGGGAAGTTCATGGCGAAGTGATAGTCGCCAACTACCTGGTGCCGCATGGGCCATGCTGGTCCTAAGCCGCTCACTCTGCGGTTAGGTCCGTCGCTCGGGATTGCTTTCTCGTCGAAGTGTGGTGGCAAGCGGTTGTCTCGGCCAGGTCACGTCGTGATCTCGTCGTCTCAATCTGTATCGCTGCTGACCGGTTCTGTCATTCCTGATCAGTTGCCATTTGGCATTTCCTGATCAGGCCTGACGCAACCATCGCTCGACTGAACCAACATCAAATCGCCTCTTCTGTCATGACGATGGAAGACGGCTTTTCCAGGAAACGAATCGAAATGGATACGGAAGAATTCTTGCCTTTGGTGACTCGGGCTCAGTCGGGCGATCGAGATGCGTTCGGAGAACTGGTCGTGTTGTTCGAGCCTACGGTTTTCGCCATCGCTTTGCGGCGATTGCGAAACCAGGCGGAAGCAGCCGAATTGACTCAGGACGTCTTGATTCAGGCTCTGCGAAAGCTCCCACAGTTGCGTGAACCCGAACGGTTCCCCGGCTGGTTGCGACGGATCACGGTCCGATTGGCAATCAACCGGTCGATCCGGCGACCACCTGCTTCGGCAACCGACCCGGAAGTTCTGGGAAACATCGATGCCGAACGAGGCTCGCCGTTGGATTCCGTTCTGTCAGTCGAACAGGCTGCACATGTCTGGGGTGGATTGAAGCGGCTTCGAGAACTCGATCGATCGACTCTGGTTGCCTTTTACTTTGACGGCCAGTCGTTGATCGAAATGAGTGATCGGTTCCGCAGCCCCGTCGGAACGATCAAGCGGCGATTGCATACGGCACGAATCCGGTTGCGGGAAGAGCTCGCTCACCTGCAACTGGTATGATCGGCCGAACTGAGCCGTAGATCGGTAAAGTGACAGACGACCCCGATGATGAATCGGGGTCGTCGCGTTTGATGCCATCGACATTTTTCAACGAGACGGCAACTGATTCAGTACCACGATCAAAACGTCTGCGCCACAGGCTGGTTGTTAATGCACCTGACGATTACGATTCCTGTCGGCAATTTCATTGCCAAAGACAAAACGGGGGCTGATGATCGGGAGGGCAAAGCTCCTGCTGAGCCGCGTAGCCAGTTGGAGCACATCGACTTAGCGGCTCGGCGGGAGCCTCGCCCTCCCATCAAATTGAAAACCCGGTTTAGCTTTGACAAACCACGACAAGAATTCCGGGCGACTACGTTTCGGTGATTACATGAAGCTGTTTGCAACTCCAATCGTTTTGACGATGCTCGTCTCGTCGTTATCTGCCGCCGAGATCCCGGTCGATCAACCGGGATACACGAAGATCGTTGCTCCGTTCTTCGCGAAGTACTGTCAGAAATGCCATGACTCCACAAAGCCCGAAGGGGAATTTGCCGTTGATTCACAACGGCTACCCAATAACTTTGCAGACCCCGGAACTCGTTCGCGCTGGGGCGAGATCGTCAACGTTTTGAATTCACACGAGATGCCTCCAGAAAAGGAAAAGCAGCCGGGTTCTGACGAGGTTGCGAAGTTGGTGGATTGGATCACGACTCAAACGGTTCAAGCAGAACTGGTTCTCCGTGAAAGAAGTGTTGTACTCAGGCGATTGAATAACAACGAATATCGAAACACCATTCGTGATCTGATCGGTGTTGATTTTGACACCTCCGGCTTTCCACAGGACCCACCCGCCGGGGGATTCGACAACAATGGCGGTGCTCTGACGCTATCTCCTCTGCACGTCGAAATGTATCTGTCAGCGGCTCAGCAGATTCTGAATCGTGCTCTTGTGGAAGGAAACCAGCCTGCCACCATCAAATGGCGATTTGAACCCAAAGTCGGCCCCGCAGATCGAACTCGCAAACGCCTTGACGAGAAGAACAATCCCATCGTCAACGGGGGCAATAATCAGCAGGAGGACGAATGGGTTGTCGTTCACCACAACTCGTGGGACAAAAGTGTCGGGGCTCGTGATTTCCGCGTGCCGACTGCAGGAACCTATGCGATTCGCGTCAAAGCCGCCGGCCGAATTCCACCGCATGAAAAGGTCATCGAATCTGCCCAGAAATTCTTGGAACATCGACGCGATGAACAGGATGCCAAGAATCCCAATGGGAAGAAATTTACCCAGCAGCAGCTTGAAAGGGATCTGGAACACTTTCGCATTGATCGGATGTATACCTACGGAGCCCCGCGCATCAAGCTGGTGCTGCAATTGGGCCCACAACCCAAAACGCTGGCCGAGTTTGATGCGGATGCGTCACCGATGGCCCCCAGGATTCATGAATACCGAGCCCGCTTTACAACTGAAACGGCGGGTGTCGGTTTCGAATATGCCTACGCGATTCCCAAAGTCCTGGAAAACTTCTGGATGCAGGGAAACGACAGGTTCGCGCGGCCAGAGTTGTTAATCAGTTGGTTCGAAATTGAAGGGCCGCTTTACGATGCCTGGCCTCCGTCGACGCACACGCGGATTCTGTTTGACCATTCCTCCAAATCTGATGAGTCGAAGTATGTCACGGCCGTCTTGAAGCAGTTCATGGAGCGAGCCTACCGTCGCCCGGTTGATGCTGCAGAAGTGGCTCCCAAGCTCGCGCTTTTCACAATGGCTCGTCAGGAAAAATCGCTCGTCGAAGCCATCAAGCTGCCGCTGACTTCGATCCTCACCAGTCCGCATTTCCTTTATCTGGCGGAACCTGCCGAAGCGTCGAGTGAGCCCACAAAGTCCAGTCGTCTCAGTAACTATGAACTCGCCAGCCGGATGTCGTACTTCTTCTGGTCAAATATGCCAGACGAAACTCTTATGAAACTGGCAAACGAGGGGAAACTGCGTGACCTTAAAGTGCGTCAGGCCCAAGTTGATCGCATGCTCGACGATCCACGTTCAGAAGCATTTGTGAAGAACTTTGCAGGGCAATGGCTGGGACTGCGCAACGTCGGTTCAAATCCTCCTGCAGAAGACCTGTACCCGCAATACGATCGACATCTGGAGACCTCGATGGTCACAGAGTCCGAAGCATTCTTCGCCGAGTTCCTGAAAAAAGGGATGGACTGTCGGCAGATGATTCGGTCTGACTTTGTTGTCATCAACGAACGACTGGCAAGGTTCTACGGAATACCTGGGGTCCGTGGAGATGAATTTCGTCGTGTCAGCGTTCCCGATGGTGTTTTCCGAGGTGGCATCGTGACACAGGCGTCGATACTGACCACGACATCGAACGGAACGAGAACTTCGCCTGTGAAAAGAGGGACATGGATTCTCAAGACATTGCTTGGGACAGATCCCGGTCTTCCTGTTGCCAATGCCGGTGAAATCGCTCCGAAAGTCCCGGGAATCGACAAGGCAACCGTTCGGAAACGGCTGGAAATCCATCGACAGTTGCCACAGTGTGCCCGTTGCCACAACAAGATCGATCCCCTGGGATTTGCCCTTGAGAATTACAACGCCGCAGGTGAATGGCGCGATCAGGAAGGCTTTGGTTACAAGGGACGCATCGAGCGGAACGATCCGAAAATCGATGCCTCGTCCAAGATGCCTGATGGAACCGAGATCGATGGGGTCGCCGGGTTGCAGAAAGCGATGCTGGCAAAAGAAGATTTGTTCCTGAGTGCTCTGACAAATAAATTGCTGACGTACGCCTGCGGTCGGGAACTTGGACTGGCTGATCAACCAACGGTGAAAGGGGCGGTTGCCGATTTGAAATCAAATCAGTATTCACTCCGCAGCCTGCTGAAGTTTATTGTGTGTAGCGAGCCATTCTCGGTGAAGTAGTCGATTTGTCGGATAACGATTTGACGTCTGTTTACCGGTTACGTGTGGTAGCCAACTGATTCAATGCGAAAGCTCGATGGGGTTGAGGGCACGGCCCTCGTGAGGAACTGGCGATGTTTCATATTCGGACTCAACCAATATCACGTCGGCACGTCCTGCGAGCAGCCGGAGCGGCAATCGCATTGCCGTTTCTCGACGCAATGTTGCCTCACGCACTGGCGGCTCCTTCGACATTCAAGTCGTGGGACAAATCCAATGTCGTGAAGCCGCGAATGATCTGCTGTTACGTCCCCAATGGAGTCAATATCCTCGATTGGGTTCCTGCGGATTCTGGTGCCGGATATTCCCTGTCACCGACGCTGAAAACACTTGAAGAACATCGCGCAGAATTCACTGTCATGACAGGGCTGGGGCACCCCGCTTCGCCCGGCGGTCACAGTGGTGCCGATACCTGGCTGACTGCTGCCAATCTGAAGAGCAAGCCAGGGGCGGATTACACGAACAGTATGTCCGTCGACCAACTGGTTGCTCAGGTCCATGGAAAAGAGACTCGCTATCCCTCACTTCAGTTAGGAGACATGTCAGGAACCGGCGGGGCTGGACACAGCCACACGTTATCGTTTGATATCAACGGGACACCTCTTCCGTCCGAGAACTCTCCTCAGCGACTGTTTGAACGATTGTTTGTGCCAGAGTCGGCAGGGGATCGCGAACTGACTCAGAAGCGATACGTCGAACGCCGTTCGATTCTGGATGACGTCGCGTCCGATGCGGCGTCACTAAATCGCAAGCTTGGTGTGAACGACCGACGCAAGCTGGACGAGTATCTGTCCAGTGTTCGCCAGACCGAGAAGCAGGTGGAACGACTGCAATCCTGGATCGACCGCCCCAAGGCCGAGGTCAAGAACACGGGCTTACAGTTGGGCAGCAAGCCTGGGGACGCTCACGACCGCCCGATGTGGATCGATGTGATGCTGGAACTGTCATACCTGGCAATGATCACCGACACGACTCGTGTCATCACGTTTGAATGGTCACGTGAGGCTGGAGGATACGGTGGTGGCGGCGAAAATCATCACGAGTTGTCTCATCACGGCGGTGACGCCGGAATGCTGGCCAAACTGGCTGTGATCGACAAATTCCATCTGTCACGACTCGGCCGCTTCCTGACTATGCTCAAGTCGACAGAAGAAGCTGATGGACGGATGCTTGATCGAACAATCGTCCTGTACGGCAGCGGCATGAATTCTGGCAAGGGAGGCGAACACTCGCCACGAAACCTGCCGACACTGATTGCCGGTGGACAAAAACTCGGCTTGAACCACGGGCAACACCTGGCCTTCGATCCTGATAAACATCCACCACTCTCCAACGTGCTGTTAACAATGGCTCAGAAAATGGGTGTTGAGACCGAAAAGTTTGCCGACGCCACAGGAACCCTGCCGGGCCTGGTTGGTTGATTGGACAGTTGCGAACCATGATGCACGTTCAGAAGGAGTTTCCGTACGAATCGGAATGATTCCTGTGCTGAAAAACAAAGTAGATTCGAGGCTGTTTCATGATGCCAGAGTCCGACGGTATTCATTGGCTGATTGAAGCTGATGTCTTCCCAGACTATCAGGACGAACTTCTTCGAGTGGTCCGTGAAACAGGGGCAAAGGCAACCTTATTGACTGGCGCCAAAGCAGGCTACTCGTTTGACGAGGCAGGCCAACCCGATCTTCGCATTGTCAACAACAGTGAACGCGTCATTTTTCACGGCTGTATCGGTCTCGCTGAACGTATTGTTGAGCGAACGACCTGGAAGCCGGGAGTCTACGGAAATTTCGACCGGCTTTCATGTACTTCGTATTTCCCTGTATTCGGTGAATTCCTTTTGAATGATCGCTATTCCATGTTACCACTCGGTGACGTCCGTCGAATGAGAGAGGAGTTATTCAGCAGATTTGGCAGCACTGGCCAGTTCTTTATGCGCCCCGATACGACTCGAAAAGTCTTTGCGGGAATGGTCATCAGCCATGAAACGTTCGACAGAGACCTCGAACTTGCCTCGTTTTATGATGTCCCGGCCCATGAACTGGTCGTCGTTTCACCAGTTCAATCGATCGACTCGGAATGGCGATTCGTCGTTGCCGGTGGTCGTGTGGTTTGCGGTAGTTGTTACCATGACCACGATAAGCCGTGTCGAACTGCGACATACTCCCCAGAGGCGTACCAGTTTGCAGAAAGTGTCGCTAACGCAGGCTGGGAGCCTGATCCTGTATGGACAATTGATGTCGCACTTAATGCAGCGGGATCGTATCGCCTGATCGAGATCGGCAGCTTCAGCTATGCGAATCTTTACGGATGCGATCTTCGCAAGATGGTGGATGCGGTACAAACGGTGGCAGTCTCAGGCGGATAATCCGAATCGCTCGTGCGGGTCGCGATTCCGTTTCACGTCGGAACAATGGCAAGACGCTGCAGTATGATGCTTGCGGGACGCCAGACTTAAACTGATTGCGAGATCGTCAGAAGCAAACGGGTCCATCAAATCATGCCGTACCGCGACGACACGATGACCCGTGAAGCCGAACAGAAGCGGATGCAATCCATCGATTCTGCTGTCAATGCGGGGATCCGGAATGCATTGATTGGCTTCACGCCAATCGTTCTGTTGATGGCTGGTTCAGCAACATACGAAACATACCTGGCACGGATCGTCCTTACGGTCTGGATTCTGATATTGGGATTGCTGTATGCGATCTTCGTCGGAATACCCTGCGGCTGTATGGCTCACGCCATGACTTTCAACACAAGTGTTTCAACGAACATGATGTCGAGAATCATGACGTGGGTCGTAAACGTGTCCTTCTGGGGCTGGATCTTCGTTGCTGCCTTTGATCGCCATCGTTGAATGACCATAACAGCCGAACAACATGGCCTGTGATTGCCACCTGTTTAAAGAGACTTTTATTTGAGTGTCACTGTAACAACAGTGTCAATAGTTGATTCTGGATCCATCGAATTCACTGTCTTCACACGATTTTATCCACATTACACTTCGATGATCTTTAGATAGATAGTTGTCTCCGTGAAGGGTGCGTCAATTGGTAATGCACAGAGTTTGAAACGCAGAGAGATCTGAGGACGCCGAGAAAGAAAAAGCCTCCCCCAGAAAACCCCACTCATTCCTCCTCCTGCCTCAGCGCTCTCCGCGTCCTCTGCGTTTCTACTTCTTCTCGGGTGTCGGGGTCATGGGTTGGCACGTATCCAGCGATGCACTCCCCCCTTCGTGCTCTCCGTGTGCTTCGTGGTCAACAAATTCTTGCGAAGGACGAGTAATCTACCACGAAGCACACGAAGAGCACGAAGGAAGACTTCGACAACCGAGCAGTCGAACGTGCCATCGAAGTTCACTGCGCCCCCTGGTCAGGCGCCGCAGTAAAATACCCACGAGACGCCACACTTAAATGGGATGCGTTCTAGACGACGCCCCAGCGCCTTGCGGGGTCTTGTTTGTAGAAGCTCTTCAGAACGTCGTACAACCGGGGGTGCAGAACTTTCATTTCGAACGGCTGTTCGAAAAATGTTTCGGAAGCGACCGCAAAGAATTCCACTTCGCTCGTTGCGCCGTATTGGTCGAGAAGCGTTCGGCGGCCAAGATTGGACTGATTCACCAGGCGACGATACTCGTTACGCGTTACGTCCTTCCATGTCCGAAATTCCTCTTCCGAATCCATTGGTGGAATGCCATCGACATCTCCGTCGATCATGTCCAGCAGATGAGCGAATTCATGCAGAATCACGTTCCGCCCATCAGGACTGTCACGACATTGTCTGACGACGTCTTTCCACGAGAGCAGGACTGGACCGTTACGACTCGTCTCACCAATTCTCGCATCTTCAGAATGTAATTCTAGACCTGATTTGTCTCGTACGATTCTCGTTCCGACGTAGACTTCGGGCTGTAGTATAACAGACTGCAGCCGATCAAATGGAGGTTCAGGAAAACCGAGGCCCAGTAAGGACGCATGTGCGGCAACGGTCACTCGCATTTCGTCGGTCAGCACGAGACCAATTGAAACTTCGATCGATTTCTCGGCAACGAACCAGCGAATGTCCCGCAGGAGCCGCGATTGTTCACCTGTGTCGAGCGTTGCGAAGTGACGAAAATTCGAATGAATTATCTCTAACCATGCAGAAGGAAACGGTTCGCTGGCCAGTTTTCGTCGACGGCGCTTCTTCATCCATTGAAACAGCATCAGGCAGTGATCTCCTGCAATTCACCAATTCGCCGCTCCAGGAATCGCTTCTCTGGCGCCTGCTGAGCAAACTGTAACGCACGTTCATAGGACTGCAGCGCTTCGGTCCGTCTTCCCAACCGCCTGCAAAGGTCCGCGCGAGCGGCATGCGCCAGGTGATAGTCCGACAGTTTTCCTTCGACCAGGATTGAGTCGATCAATTGCAAACCAGCGACAGGGCCGTCGCGCATGGCGATGGCTACGGCACGATTCAGTTCCACAATCGGAGAAGATTGTGCTGTGACAAGCAGGTCGTAGAGCGAAACAATCTGCGACCAGTCTGTTTCACTCGTACTGCGTGAAGCTGCATGAACCGCCGCTATCGCCGCTTGAATCGCGTAAACACCGACCATTGAAGCGGCAAAGGCCCGTTCAACGAGAAGTGTTCCTTCCTGGATCAACTCCTGATTCCAGAGATTGCGATCCTGATCTTCCAGCAAGATCAAGTCTCCTGTTTCAGAAACTCGAGCGGTTCTACGGGATTCATGCAGAATCATGAGAGCCAGCAGCCCGAGCACTTCGGGATCGGGTAGCATCTCACAAAGCAGTCGCCCCAATCGGATCGCTTCTCCCGAGAGATCAGGGCGTGTCAGCGCGTCACCTGACGAGGCCGAGTAGCCTTCGTTGAAGACGAGGTAAATCACGGACAAGACTGAGTCGAGTCGTTCGGGGAGATCCGCAACGGAGGGAACCTGGTAGGGAATTCCCGCATCCCTGATTTTCGCTTTGCCTCGAACAATTCGCTGGGCAATCGTTGAAGCAGTCGTTAGAAACGCCGCCGCGATCTCTTCGGTCGTCAAGCCGCAAACCTCTTGCAATGTCAGCGCAATCTGAGTCGCAGAGGACAATGCCGGATGACAACAGGTAAAAATCAGTCGTAATCGATCGTCTTCTACTTCAGTTTCTGATTTCGACGCGTTGGCAGAAGCAATCTCGTCGATCCGGCGGGCAATTTCGGGCTGAACAGTGTCGAACAGCGAACGTCGTCGCAGCACATCAATCGCCTTGAACCGGCCGACGGAGACCAGCCAGGCACGCGGATTTTCAGGCACTCCGTCAATATGCCACCGTTCTGTGGCCGCAGCAAAGGCTTCGTGAAGTGCTTCCTCGGCAAGATCAAATTCACCAAGAAGGCGAATAAGCGTCGCCAGGACCCGACGCGATTCCGTGCGGTAGACTTCGTCGATGATCGGAAGAACTGTAGACATGATTCGGCAAAACGTGGCCTGGACTGTCACCGGTCAATCGAACACTGATTCCGGAGTGAGATCACGCTATTTCTTGAGCAGTTCGATCTCGTAAAGCTTCGGCCAATTCTTTCCGGTAACGAACAAACGGCCACTCGCTTCATCATACGCGATGCCATTCAGGACATCTTCGCGGGATCGTTGCCTTGCGGGATAAAGACTCGATAGATCGATCCAGCCGAGCACTTCTCCCGTTTCGGGCGAGAT
The DNA here is from genome assembly GCA_963977965.1 of uncultured Schlesneria sp. Classification (GTDB taxonomy): domain Bacteria; phylum Planctomycetota; class Planctomycetia; order Planctomycetales; family Planctomycetaceae; genus Schlesneria. The sequence goes on along the minus strand of CAXBSB010000090.1, from coordinate 3,541 downwards.
TCGCGCGATCCGGTCTTCGTACCAGATATTTGCCAGGATTTCACCCTTCACGTATTCCAACTCGTTCAATTTGTCGACCTGGCCCTGGCTGCTTCGTACTCGAACGCGTTTGACAACCTCGAACGATTGTGGATCCAGAAACCGCAGAATCGCTGTTCCATCGCTCATGATCAGGTGCTTACCGTCGTTCGCCAGCCCCCAGCCTTCCCCTGAATACCGAAACGTCCGAAGTTGCTTCAACGTCTTTAGGTCGTAAACAAATCCGAGATGGTTTTCCCAGGTCAGTTGGTAGATCCGATCGTTGAGAATCGTAATTCCCTCGCCGAAATAGCTTCGATCCAAGGGAACAAACACTTCTACTCGTCCCGTTTTGAGATCAACCTTCCGAAGAGTGGACTCTCCTTTCTTTCCTGTCCCCTCGTACAACTGGCCATCGACGATGACCAATCCTTGCGAGAATGCGGCGGGATCGTGAGGAAAATCGGCGACGACTCGATACGGAGTAATCGCCCGGTCATTCTTTTTGAACTGGGCTGCAATCGGACACGACGCGACACCAACGACAATGATTGCCGCGATCGGAAGCCACCACTTTCGCGGTGAAAACTTGCGATATTCAACCGGATCCGACATCTGACCATCCATGAGTCGATCTTCTTCGAATTATTGGTCTCAAACGAGCGTGACATTTGATTCGGATACTTTGACGCAGTCGTGATCGCAAGTCCAGACGAATTGTCGCCTTTCGCAATTCGTGGGTACAGTCATTGAATGATGGTGACACGGTGAATCAAGCAAGAGAACCTGAATTCTGGGTGCCACGGTTTTGGAGTCCGCGACAAGGCCGTGTCTTCGCTCGTGGAACGACGCGAATCGCCAATTCAGCCCCTCGTGCGAATCGCGCCGCACGATGACATTCCGCCGAAAACGCACGGCCTTGTCGCGGACTCCAAAACCTCCAAAACCGTGGCACCCCGCATAGACGCCTTCCTGTGACCACCACGGAACGACTGCAACCGATCAACGGAGATGGTTAGGCGGTCGAGAGCGATTCAGGCGACAAAAGGTGCGGAGCCTGGCTAATCCTGAGTGTTGTTGTGGGTTTCGTCGAGCCAGAGTTGTCGCGTTTCGGATTGCTGATTGGCTTGCCAGATCATTCCTGAGTCCACATCGAGGCACGTCAGCCAGCCAGCACCATAGACCCATGTATCGATGCAAATCGCATTACCATTGGTGAACGGCAAGCCCGATTTTTGTGAGGTATGTCCGCAGACCATGATTTTTCCAGACGAGTGCCGCGGGGGATCGTAACACCTCTCCCAATACAGCATGAATTCGGGTTGCTCATTGAGAGGAACTTCGGGAAATGCGTTGGCATGCACAAAAAAGTGGTTGTCTGACTCGTAATACGGAAGCAGATTCGAGAGAAATTCCCAGTGGGAATTCGGGACATCCGACATGGATCCGGGGTGACCTTCGGATTGCGAATAGGATTGAAGCGTGGCGTCGCCACCGTATTTCAGCCAGCGGTCACGCTCTGCGTCGTCATCGCGAGCTTTCACCATAACAAGGTCATGGTTTCCGCGAAGTGGGTACAGTTGATATTTCGATTTTAGTTGAATCAACGAATCGAGGACGGAATACGAATCCGGTCCCCGGTCGCAATAGTCGCCCAGAGTGATAATCGTATCGTCGCTGCGAAATCCGACGAAGTCGCAAAGAGTCCGCAGTGCGGCGAAACAACCATGGATATCTCCGATCGCCAGGTGTCGCCCCATCGAATTCGCTCCGCTGCCTTTGTCAGTTGTTTTTCGCGTAATTTGGCGAGTCTGATGGAGACTTGCTGGCTGGTCAAGCAGACAAGTCTCGACTGCGAAATTTCAAAAAGTCCTCATTTCAGTCTAGACGGCGTGACGAACAAGTAACAGAATATTGATGGGTTCTGACGTTTCCTCCCCATCTCCCCGCCTGAATCAAGGAGTTGATTGAATGCTGACTCTCTCTTCTGGCCCCAATTACACGGATTGTGATGGAACGACGCGACGAAACTTCCTGAAGGCAGGAGCCTTGGGAGTGGGGGGATTGTCGTTAGCAAATCTGCTCGCAGCGCGAACCAAGGCCGCTGAATCAGGTCTCCCCGTAAAATCGACGTCCGTTGTCTGGCTGTGGCTTGGCGGGGGGCCAACTCATATTGAAACATTCGACCCCAAGATGACCGCGCCGACGGAATACAGAAGCGCCACCGGGGAAACCGCAACAAACATTCCTGGCGTGACGATCGGGGGCTATTTCAACGAGACAGCTCAGGTTGCGGACAAGATGGCGTTTGTCCGTTCGTTCGCCCATACCAACAGCGGTCACGGTGGTGGAACCCACTTTGTGATGACGGGCTACGATAACCGCACGATTGATAACGGCGGACTGCCGTCGCGACCGTCGATCGGCTCCATCGCCTCCAAGGTTCGCGGTCCGAACAATTCGAGTACCGGTATTCCGACGTATGTTCGTCTCTCCAGCATTGGAGCTGACGGTCCGGCATTCCTCGGTCCGGCCTATGCCCCGTTTGATCCCAATGGCCAGGCACGCAAAAACATGAACCTGGAGACAAAAGTCGAACGGTTTGATGATCGACGCGAACTGCTCGGCAGCCTCGACAAATTCCGACGCGATACCGATTCCCACGGATTGATGAATGGTCTGGATGCATTTGAGCAACAGGCGTTTCATATGCTGCTTGGGAATTCGTCAGACGCCTTTAGTATCGAGAAGGAAAAAGAATCGACTCGGCAGTTGTATGGTAAGGACCAGCTTGCTCAGCAAATGCTCGTCGCCCGTCGCCTGGTCGAAGCAGGTTGCGGGTTTGTGACAGTCAACTACGGTGGCTGGGATATGCATGGGACGATTGAACAGAGCATGAAGCGACGCGTTCCTGCTCTGGATCATGCCATCGCCTCGTTCATCACGGACGTTGCTTCTCGAGGAATGTCTGAAGACGTACTGCTGGTGATCTCGGGTGAATTTGGCCGTACGCCACGGATTAACCGCAATGCGGGACGCGATCACTGGGCACCGCTCAGTACGCTGGCCTTGGCTGGTGGTAGTTTCCGGATGGGACAGGTTGTTGGTGAATCGATGTCGAAAGCAGATGTCCCCAAGTCGAATCCCATCCGACCACAGGATCTGATGGCAACGATCTTCCATCATCTGGGACTCGATCCAAAAACGCAATTCGTCAATCAGGCCGGACGTCCAGTATTCGTGCTGGAACAAGGACAGACGATTGGTGAATTGATCTGATTTCCAGGGTCACAATTAATCAGTTGTGATGTCAGTTTAGCAAATGAGCCAGCGACAACTTTGTCGCTGGCTCATTTGCTTTTGTTCTTACATATTTTGATGGCAAACCTCGATGGCACGACACCCGAGAAGAGGAAGTAGAAACGCAGAGGACGCTGAGAGAAGACAAGGAATTGGGTTGGGGTTTCTCTCTTTCTTCCTCGGCGTCCTCAGCGCTCTCTGCGTTTCAAACTCTGTGCATTAC
>CAXBSB010000089.1:0-28034 GCA_963977965.1 uncultured Schlesneria sp. | reverse complement strand
AGGGGCCGCGCCGTGCGGCGTATCTGATGGGGACGACTGGCAAGGTGTCGTTGACCATTACAACGAAGGATCCTCAGGCCCAGGCTTTCTTCAATCAGGGGGTCGGACAACTCCACGGGTTCTGGTATTTCGAAGCAGAACGTTCATTTCGTCAGGCGGCGCTGCTCGATCACGATTGTGCCATGGCCTACTGGGGAATGACGCTTGCCAACGTGAACAACGAAAAGCGGGCAAAGTCATTCATCGCAGAAGCAGTGAAACGCAAGAACCCCGTCAGCGAACGGGAAAAAATCTACATTGATGCTCTGGATGCTTGGTACAAAGCTGACATCGGTGACGAAAAGAAGCGGAAGAGTCGCATTCAGAATTATGTCACCGCCCTGGAAAACCTGGTGCACAAGTTCCCCGAAGATGTCGAAGGCCGTGCGCTGTTAAGCCTGACCCTCTGGCAGGGGCGGTCGGAATTGTCGATTCCAAGTTACTTTGCAATCGATGCTCTGATGAACAGCGTTCTGGCTTCCAATCCTCTGCACCCCGTGCATCATTATCGCATTCACCTGTGGGACAACGACAAAGCAAAGCAGGCCGTGAATTCGGCTGAAAAATGCGGATTGTCTTCACCCGGTATTGCACACATGTGGCACATGTCGGGTCACACGTACTCAGATCTGAAACAGTACTTCGACGCCGTATGGCATCAGGAAGCCTCGGCTCGAACGGATCATGCGTACATGATGCGTGACGTCATTTTCCCGGATGCGATCCACAACTTCGCCCACAACAACGAATGGCTTGTCCGCAACATGCAGTACCTGGGGCGAGCACACGACGCGATTGCACTGTCTCGCAATACGATTGAACTTCCCCGGCACCCCAGACTCAACAATCTCCCCGGCGGAAAGAGTGCTCACTTCGGGCGATTACGGCTTTTCGAAAGCTATTCCCGATTCGAAATGTGGGATGCCCTGATCGCCGATGCAGGCACGCAGTATCTGGGGCCTGTCGAAGAACATTCCGAACTGGTCAAGCGCAAGCGAATGCTCGGTCGAGCCTACTTTCGCAAAGGTGATGTCGAAGCCGGCAAGGCACAACTGGCGTTACTCGAAAATCGGCTGAAGTGTGTGAAACAGGAAACCACTTCTGCCGTCGATATCGCTGTCGCCAAGGCTCGCTTCGAAGGAAAAGATGCCAAGGGTGTCGAGGCCGCAGAAAATCAGGCGAAGCAACCGACGAGCGAGAAAACTCGTGTCCTCGAGCGGGCGATTGACGAACTTCAAGGGTATGTGCTGCTGGCAGAGAACAAGCCCGCTGAAGCCTTGGATCGCTTCAAGAAGGCGACCGGATTGCCGGACGATTACCTCGCTGAAATCGAATTCCTTGCAGGCAAGAAAGACGAAGCCCTCAAGACGGTTCAGAACCTTGTCAATAACGCAAAGAACGAGACCCTGCCGCTGGCTGCCTTAATTCAAATGCAGTGGAAACACCAGAAAAAGGACGAAGCCCGGCAGACCTTCGAAAAACTGCGCGAGATTTCAGGCTCGATCGATCTGGATGTCGCCCCGTATTCACGACTGACGCCGATCGCCATGGAACTTGGATTCGGCGCGGACTGGCGAAAACCAAAACCTGTCGCAGCCAACGCCGGCGAATTGCCGGAACTGGCGTCACTCGGTCCAATTCACTGGAGCCCGTCAATTGCCAAAGAGTGGTCGTTGCCAGATGCCGATGGGAAAGTACATTCACTTGCCTCATATCGCGGCCGTCCCGTCGTCGTCATCTTCTACCTGGGTTATGGATGCCTGCATTGCATTCAGCAGTTGCAGACGCTTGCGCCCAAAGTTGCCGAATTTGAAAAAGCGGGGATTTCGCTGATCGCCGTCAGCACCGATAACCTCGAAGACTTGAAGAAATCGCACGAGCGTTACAAGAAAGACGGAGTCTTTCCATTCCCATTGGTTTCTGATGACGGGTTGGTGGCTTTCAAGCAGTATCAGGCGTTTGATGATTTTGAAAAAGTCCCCTTGCACGGCACATTCCTGATCGATGGCGAAGGTCGGCTACGCTGGCAGGATATCGGTGCGGAACCCTTCATGGACGCAAACTTCGTCTTGAAGGAATCGAAGCGTCTGCTGTTCCCTCACCAGATCGAAGAAGTTGCAGAACCGGTTCCGCTCGATGATGATCGCCCCGTTGATGCTTTGAAGCCGCTGAATTCGTTCCCAAGTCCAACAGTCATGCCGCCTCCGGCGACCCCGATGGTGAATCCCCCCCGAACCAATGTCACGGGGGGATAATTGTTTGAACTGACGGGGCAGTCTGATGGATTGTACTTGAGTTCGAAATCATGGCTGGCGATGATGGTTTTCCTGGAATGACGTAAGTGGATTGCTCCCCAAAAACGGAATTGGACTCTTCACGATGTTTCCCTTCGCTCGAGCAGTGACCATCGCGGTTGTGGCATTGACCCTGATGGGGCTCGATCGGTCCTGCGAGGCCGCCAGCAAAGCTCAGATCGAAGCGGCGATTCAACGAGGTCAGGCATTTCTTCTGAAACAGTCAAAAACTTCCGCACAGGGGAGTCTGGCCTGTTACAGCCTGGTCAAATCTGGAATCGACAAATCGCATCCCGATATTCAAAGAGGGCTTCAGGAAGTTCTCAGTCGCTTCCGCGACGGGACGTATTCACCTGTTTCTCACCACAATTACGAAGCAGGCGTCGATGCCATGTTTCTGGAGGCGGTCGATCGCGAACTGTATCGTCCGCAGTTGGAAAGCATCGCGAAGTTTTTGATCCAGAAGCAACGGACGTACGGAGCCTGGTATTATCCTTCCGGTGAAGGGCCGGGAGGGATCGACTTCGGTGATACGAGTATCACTCAGTATGCAATTCTTGGCCTTTGGGCAGCATCGCGGGCTGGAGTTGAAATTCCCATTGAGACATGGGAGCGGGCTGCGAAATGGTTACTGATCTCGCAGAGCCGTGATGGTGGATTCCTTTACCATCCTGTCGAAACACCCTCGCAAATTGGTGGGCCGACGAATTCGACATCGACAATGACTGTGGCCGGAGCAGGGACACTGCTCGTCATTCGTCACGTTCTGTTTCGGGATATCGAATTCGATGACGGGCTTCGACCGTCTGCCCCGACCAATACTACCCGCAGATTCGGAGTGCTTGATCGACCGATCGAGGAGCGGGAAAAAGAAAAAGCTCCCAAAGTGAAAACGGCCACATCAATGTCGCCGGCTCCCTTCGACAAAGCTTTGAAATCTGCGTTGCGATTGATCGGAGACCATTTTTTTGAGCCAAGCAATGCGTCCCAGGGAATGTATCTGAACTATTACTTTTATGGGATTGAGCGAGTTGGCGCATTGCTGGATTCTGACAAGATCGGGGCACACGACTGGTACAACGAAGGGGCCGATGAATTGCTGAAACGGCAAGCTGCCGATGGAAGCTGGTCTGATTCCTGTACTCCAGTTCCGGCAACCGCCCTGACACTTCTGTTTCTCTCAAAAGCGACCGCCGGGACCATTCGAAAACCACGACGTGCGCCTCAGGTTGGAGGTGGCTTGCTTGTGGGAGGTCGAGGTCTGCCGGATAACCTCGATACGGTTCAGGTCAATCAGGGTGAAGTCCGCAAGATTCAGGGGCCTGTCGATACGCTTCTGGCAGATCTCGAAAAATCGTCTGATGCCCAGATTCTTGCGGCACAGGAAGCAATCGTCGAGAAAGTACAGTTGGATCGCCCTGAGGAATTGATTGGCCAGACCGCGTTACTGAAACGCCTGTCCAATGACAAACGTGTTGAAGTTCGACGAACCGCGATGTGGGCGTTGGGGCGGACTGGTGATATCTCTGCGGCACCCCATTTGATTCGGGGCCTGATCGACACCGATGAATCGGTTGTCCGAGAAGCAAGTGCCGCGCTATGCATCCTCAGTCGTCGCCCAAACGGCTGTGGAGTTCCCATCGATCCCACAGACGGTATCGCTGAAGACGCTAATGACGAGCAAAAATTGGCACATCTCAAGAAATGGGGTGAGTCTTCACGAAAGGCCTGGACCGACTGGTATCTGAAGGTTCGTCCCTATGACGAGCGGGATGATCGAACCACATTGAAACGAAAGCCCCAATAGCGATTTCTGCAATGTCTCAAAAGCTTGCCTCTCGTCCAACCCCTGTTCTGCGCGACACGCTCTATGATCGTGTCAGTTCGTGGACGATTGCGCTGTTCGTTGGCATCGCAGGACTTTGCGTATGCGTCGTCGCCGTCTGGCTGACGAATCGATTGCCTCCTCCGCCCCAGACCGTTCCCGTCGAACTGGTGGAAGCGCCTGGTGGTTTTGAAGACGGCTCACCGGACGAGACGCTGCGCGTCGATTCACCCGAACCGGAAGTCCACGACGCTTCACCGGCTGAGGTCCAGTCGGATGTGACCGAGATTGCGGAAGCTTTGGAGACCGTAGTCGAGTTGTCAGAATCGGCAACGCAACAGGTACAACAGCAGTTTGACACTGGAATCCAGAGCACAGGCAAAACTGGCAGTGCAAAAGGGACCGGAAAGAAGGGACTCGGGATCGGTCCGGGAACTGGCGGGATGCCGCGTGAACAACGCTGGTATGTTCGATTCGGTGATCGGGCTGGAGTTGATGAATATGCCAAACAGCTCGAATTCTTCGGGATTGAACTCGGAGCACTGCTGCCGGACGGAAGATTGGTTTATCTCTCGAAACTCAACCAGCCGACACCTGTCACGCGTTTTGTCGCCAGTGGAAAGAATGAACAGCGATTGTATATGACATGGCAGGGAGGAGATCGACGCAGCGCAGACGTCGAATTATTCAAGCGAGCCTCGGTCGACGTTCGAGGTGACACGGCGATCTTTCATTTCTATCCAAAGCAAACTGAAACGATGCTGGCTCAACTGGAATTGAATTACCGAAATCGCCCGGTCACACAAATCCGCCGTACCTATTTTGCTGTGGAAACAGCGGGCCCGGGCTATCAGTTCACAGTGATTCGCCAGATTCATTATTGATATCGGTAGATCGAGTCACACCGCTTCGATCGCATCGCATTTACGTGTGAGCCGCACTTCCGTGTCGCGTTCAAACATGGGTCATGCAACTGCAGCGTTTAGATCAGGCCGCGCAGTGAACCTCAATGGCACGTTCGGCTACTCGATTGTCAAAAGGGGAAGTGCTGCGCTGAATGCGTGCCAGCCCCTGACCGCAATAGACCCATCAGCCGGTACGCGCTAGCGTCAGGTTCTCTTTGAATGGCGTGCACATCGATAATTCGGACATCCTTCTCGAGGACTCTGGCATCGCTCGTTCTGGTGATATCCGTGACATCTGTGAAATCCGTGGTCAGATTTTACAACCACGGATTTCACGGATGTCACGGATCATAGGGACAGAGCGGACAGAGCACTTTCAATCATCGCTCCAACCGTTAGATCGCATCGAATTTCAGTGTAGCGGCCCTCGGGAATCACACCTGAAGCGTGTCAAACTCATGTTCCAACGCGACACGGAAGTGCGACCCGCACTAAGCCATGACCAGTGCCATGCGCCGTACGGCAAGCAGATAGACCACCAGACTGCTGCAGACTCCATGGAGTGCAACGCCGACTCGCGTGGCAAAGTCAGGCTCCACAACCCCCAGCCATTCCATCGCCACGTACCAGCGGAACTGGCTGATTCCAAATACGATAGGAATGGCGATTACCCAGACGTAATGGTACAGCAAAGGAATCTCGGACATTCGCAGGGGGAGCAGCCATTGCCGCACAGAAAGATGTGCTCCTCCCGTCGCAGCCTTGATGAATTCCAGAATGGACCTCGGGGACGATGACGACACGGATTGAACAATCAACCAGCGATGTTTCAGGAATCCGATCCATAGTCCGCAGAAGAGTGCGATGTACAGCAATTGCGTGATAAACGCGTACGCGTAGACGAACGCCAGCGAATGTTCCGAGTCAAGCAGAATCCGTAGATACAGATTACCCTCCATGGCCAGATCAGGACTGTGAATCACCGTAACGGCAATGTCCGTCAGTGCACCACCGATGATGAACAATCCTCCACAGACCGTGATCATTGACGGAAGTTGAGTGTTCCCCTGGCGAATGAAACCACAAAGCAACGCCAGCGTCACAACACCGAGGATTGGCAGCGAATAGGCTGTCAGCAGATGCAGGCGTCGAAAATCAACGTCAGTGAACGACAGCAAGGATGCTATCGCATCGGGCGAAACGACATGCAGGAAGAGATCGCATGCAACCCACGACAACACCAGCCCGGTCACGATCGTAAATCGGCGCATGACAACGTTATGGTGCCAGTAGACCACATTGTCCGCGAGAGAATTTGAATCTGACATCACGTTCTCCGGTCGCGGATCGCTGATCTCATCTTCGAAAACATGCCTTTCCGACGCCATCAAGCTATCGAGTCTGTGGATCTGAATGCAAGACCTTGTTTGCAATTGATCGCTCTGTCCTTCGGCTTTTCCACTTGTATCGCAAGTCCGGCTTTTGATGCGATCAGACGACAGTCAGAATCACCTCGTCGAATGTTCGAAACATCTCGGATCTACTTCGTTCCAGTGAGACTTGCGAATTGTGGATCAAAACGGGACTCTGTTTCTCGAACCTTGTCATATCTACAGGATTGCGTACTCATGAAACATTGCCTTATCTGGTGTGGATTTGTTTTTGCCACAGGCATCAATTGCGTCGTCGGTGCAGAGCCGCTTCAAGTTGCAGGTCGTCAGTCGCGACAAATCGAAGGCTGGACGGTGCTCATCAGTGATGAGTTGCTGGAAAAGGAAAAGAAAGCAACGGATCGAGCCATGGAGTTGCTGACGCTGCAACTTCAGGAGATCGTCCGCGTAGTTCCAGCGAACGCCGTTGCCGAACTTCGAAAGGTTCCGCTCTGGTTCAACCCGGAATATCCCGATGTGAAGCCGCGAGCCGAATACCACCCAGGCGCAGGGTGGCTGCGCGACAATAAACGCGATCCCGCGATGGAAAAGGGCGTCGAGTTTACAAACGTCCGGATCTTCGAGCGGGAAACCAAGCGGATGCCGAACTTTGCGCTGCACGAACTGGCTCACGCCTACCATGATCGGTTTCTGAAAAATGGATTTGGCAATGAAGAAGTCAAGGCGGCCTTCGAAAGCGCCAAGTCACAAGGCCTGTATGACGAAGTGGAACAACGATTTGGTGACGGTCGCTCAGCAAAAGTTCGCGCGTACGCCATGTCGAGTCCCATGGAATATTTTGCGGAAAGCAGCGAAGCGTTTTTCTCGACAAATGACTTCTTTCCTTTCAATCGCGACCAGTTGGCACAGCATGACCCCAAAATTGTGGAGGTCCTGGCCAGGTTGTGGGGAGTCACCAAGGTTGCTGCAAAGCCTGTCAAAGTCTTCATCCTTGCGGGCCAGTCGAATATGGAAGGTCAGGGATTCATTGCGGCGGATCCAAAACGTAATGGTGGAAAAGGATCTCTGGAGTTTCTCGTAAAAGATCCAGAAACATCCAAGAGGTTTGCTCATCTCGTGGATAGCACTGGTCAGTGGCGAACTCGTGATGATGTGCACATTTCGTATCTCGACCGTACCGGACCTTTGACGGTCGGATATGGTGCTCGCAAGGAACTGATTGGCCCGGAACTCGGATTCGGGTGGGTGATGGGTGAAGCCAGCGATGAACCTGTGCTGCTGATTAAATGTGCCTGGGGTGGAAAAAGCCTGGCTGTCGATTTTCGGCCTCCCAGTGCTGGCAAGATTCCGTACTCACTGGGTGAAAAGCAGGATGCGGAAATCGCCAGCAATACCGAGATTGTTGGCAAGTACTACCGTGAAACCGTCAAACTGACAAAAGAGGCATTGGGGAAAGTGAAGGAACTGGTGCCGGGCTCTGACGGACGGTATGTCATTGCCGGGTTTGGCTGGCATCAAGGTTGGAATGATCGCATCAGTGATAAGTTCAATGCGGAATATGAAAGTAACATGGCCCATTTCATTCGCGATATCCGTACTGAGCTGGGTGTCCCGAATCTTCCGTTCGTCATTGCGGAAACAGGGATGTCCGGTCCCGAAGAGAAGCATCCCCGAGCCTTATCACTGATGAAGGCACAGGCAGCCGTGGCCGAGCGGCCGGAGTTTCAGGGCAACGTCGCATTCGTCGGTACAAAAGCGTTCTGGCGTCCTCAGGACCAGTCTCCAAGTGGCCAGGGGTATCACTGGAACACCAATGCGGAAACGTATTATTTGATTGGCGAGGCCATGGGCGAAGCGATGAAACGGTTGCTCAAGTAGTGGATCTGGAAGCCCTTACTGGCGATTTTTGAGCTGTAATTCACAATTTCTTCAGGTTCCAGATTCCGAATGGATACTCGAAGAATTGCGAAAGTCGTCTAGTCGATTGTCGACTTCGAGAATAGACTTCAGGATCGTCGATAACATTCCGTCAATCCAAAGGAGATGGTTTGATGTGGCCATTACTGATTGTTTCCACGTTACTGGCTGACCCGAGTGTCAGCTCAACGAAGCCAGCCACCAAGCCTACGAAGGGCTACCTGGTTGCGGTCGGTGGCGGGACGACGCTGAACGCTGTTCTGGATCGCACTCTGGAACTTGCGGGAGGGAAATCGGCGAAAGTCGTCGTGATCGCCGAAGCCAATCCGGAAAACGGCCCCGGCTCAGTCAATCAATGGCGAAGAATGGAGCCCGCATCTGTCGGGTTGGTCAATCCCAAGCAACCCCGCGCCGCAGTGAAAATGATCAACGAAGCGAACTTGATCTGGCTGCCTGGAGGTTTGCAGGGGGTCTTCATGAATTCCATTCACGGGACTGGCATTGTCGAGGCTGTTCAGGCCCGGTATCGCGATGGAGCGGTCATTGGAGGAACTAGCGCCGGGGCGGCTGTCATGTCCAGGACAATGATCGGTGGTCAATCGAATCTGGACGGATTGAAGGCAGGAACTGCACCGTTCCTGATGGATGGACTCAGCCTTTGGCCTGAAGTCATCGTGGACCAGCACTTCCTTCAAAAAGGACGTTTCAACCGTTTGGCTCTCGCAGTTCTCGATTATCCCGAACTGGTCGGGATTGGAATCGACGAAGAAACGGCAGCGATCGTACATGGCCCAGAGTTTGAAGTGATGGGTAACGGAAACATCACTGTGCTGGACGCTCGCAAGGCCAGCAGAGAAAAACTCGTTAAGGGTGAAGCCGCCGCGGTGCGCGACATGAAAGTGCATGTCCTGCGGGCCGGGATGAAGTTCCGATTCGACGAATGACCGATTTATTGCCGGGCCAGCAGGATGTATGCAAAAACGGGAGGCAGATCCATCAGATCTTGCCTCCCGTTCGCTCTTACGTCGATTGAAAGATTCCAGTCACGGTGTCGGAACATCAATCCATCGTCGTTCTGCATAGGATTGCAGGACGGCATCCGCAACGGCTTGTGAACTTGCACCGTCATCAAAGCCCGGAACAGCATCGCGGCCTTCAACAATCGCACTGACGAGTTCATACACCAGGTCATAGCGGAAGACCGTGCTGGGCTTTCCTTCCGCGGGATTTCGAGGGCTTCCTGCGGGCTTCATGAATTCGGCAGGGACGAGGGACTTTTCCATCGTGCCACCATGCTTGCCGACCAGGATATAGTTCGGATCGACAAGCTGATAAACGGCGGATCCTTCGCTGCCATTAACTTCTGCCCATTCGAATCCGACGCCGTTATTGTGGTGCCCCTTCATCAGGGTGCTCCCTTCCCAGACGCCGACCGCCCCCGACTTGAACGTCCCGATCAAGGCAGACCAGTCATCGACTTCTGACGGTGCACAGGGCTTACCATCCACGGTCTTGTCTCGAGGGACAAACGTCTTGACGGCGCCGCACACGCTTTGGATCGGCCCCATCAGATCCTGAGCGAAATCGATGCGGTGAATGGTCATATCGTAGAGGTCACCGGCACCCGCCAGTTTCTTGTATTGTCTCCAGCCCCAGCTTGTTTCCGGCAGGTCCAGGAATCGCTGGCTGCGAAAATGACGCGGTTCTCCGAGTGCACCCGACTTCAGCAGATGCCTCAAATATTTCATCGACGGGGCAAAGCGATAGGTGAACGCGGTCATGTGGCGCACACCCTTGGCCTTGGCCGCCTGATACATTTCCGCAGCTTCTTCGTAGCTGACTCCCAGCGGCTTTTCACACATCACATGCTGGCCACCTTCGATGCAGGCGAGAGCGATGTCGCGATGAGTGAAATTAGGGGTCGCAATGATGACGGCATCGATATCGCGATCAGCGGCGATCTCTTCGTACTTCGTCGTGTACTTCGCAGGCCCCCACTCCTTCTTGCGTTGATCCAGCAGTTGCTCATTCGGATCGCAGACCGCTGCCAGTTCGCAACGAGGATCCAGCTTGATTCCTGGAACGTGGTGAAAGTCGGATACCAGTCCCGCCCCGATGATCGCAATTCTTACCTTTTCGTTGGCCATCTCTGTCTTTCGTGGTTCTATGAATAACATCGCCTTCGATACCGTCGACGCGGGATTGTTTCAGACGAACGGCCGGTTTGCAATTCTCGGCGACGGTCAGCATCGCTCCGAACCCAAATGACGATTCCATACCCAAAGGCCTTAATTTCAATTAATCTGCTGAAAGGATCGCCGAGTTTGCAGTTGCTGAACGAGCGACTGAACCTTTGAACGAATTGTCACCATGACGTCTGTCACAGGCCTTGCTTCGAACCGTACTCCACCATCAGGCAGGCGTCTGCCCCGAAGTCGACGTTTATTGTTCAACGGGTTGATGCTGGTTGGTGTCTGGTTGTTCATCGAAGCGACTGCCTTCCTGATCATGCCCTATAACCTGGGTTCAATGAGTCGTTTGTCGGAACAACGTAAGGCTGCTGCAAATCAGGACCCCTACAATCCTGGCGGACAATTCACCGCTCCGGGAGTTTTGCATCCCTACGTCGGGGCGGTGATGCAGCCGAGGAACGACAACGAGCGGCGCTTCAACGGAAAATTCCGTGTCACGGAATTTGGTTTCGTGGACGAAGGATCGCCAATTCACAAGCGATCGCCTGATCAGGTAATCATCGGGATCATGGGAGGCTCTGTCGCACGGCAACTTTCGTTGAATGCGACCGATGTTATCGCCGCAGAGCTTTCCGCAAGCCCTGAATTCATGGGAAAGAAATTCCAGTTCGTTCGGCTCGCCAGTAATGGCTACAAGCAGCCGCAGCAACTGATGATCATCAACTACATGATTGCGCTGGGGGCTGAGTTTGACATCCTGATTAATCTCGACGGGTTCAATGAGGCGACGTTGCCGGAAGTCGACAATGTTCCCTTCGGAGTGAACATCACTTTTCCGCGTGACTGGGGCAAGCTGATCGCAGGAACGGCCAGTCCCGAATTCGTGAAAATGGCAGGTGTGGTTGCTCATTTGAGGCAATTGCAGCGCGACGATGCTCGACGGTTCAGTCGATCCCCCTGGCAGTACTTGCCGACAGCAACTCTGACCTGGGCAATCAGGCATCAGTGGTCGAATCAGGCAATCAGTCTGCAGTTGACCGAGATGACGAAGTTTACGGAGACCGAACGAACGTATTGCGGCTCCGGCCCGCCAGAGACGTTTTCCTCAACCGAAGAGATCTACGACCACTGCCTCGGAATCTGGAGCCGCTGTTCGGTTGCACTGCATCAACTGTGTCAGGCGAGAGGGATTCGCTATTACCATTTCCTGCAGCCGAATCAGTATCTGCCGGGGTCAAAGCCGATCAGTCCAGAAGAGGCTGCGGCGGCAGTCGACGAGTCAATTCAATCGTGCAGAGCGGTTCGAGCCTGCTTTCCACGGATGCAGGCGGAAGGAGCACGACTGGCCGGACAAGGGATTCGCTTCACCGATTTGACTCAGGTGTTTGCGGATCATCCGGAACCAATTTATGTCGACACCTGCTGCCACGTGGCTGAGACAGGCGACGTCTTGATGGCCCGAGCGATTGCGGCTCGAATTCGATCGAATCCGTAGGTTCCCCGCACCTCGGGGAGCACCAAAAGGGAGGGCGAGGCTCCCGCCGAGCCGCAATTAGGTATGACATTTCCTACTTCGAAGGCGGTTCGGCGGGAGCCTCACCCTCCCGTTCCTGGAATCCCTCGGCCGTGTCGGCCGATTTGGCTGGCATCAGATTCAGACCAGGGAACCTCACATCGCAGGGTGAGGTTCCCGAATTGAACGATCAGTACTCGTTCGCTTCTCCACCGGCATCGTCAAACTGCTGGAACTTCTTTTCGCTGACCTGGCGAATTCGACGTTCGTTCACTTCCTGCAGAAGTTTGGCGATGGCTTCGTCAACAGGCATTGCTCCCAGGTCGCCATCGATCCGGTCACGCAGGCTGACAGTTCCGTTCTCCTGGTCTTTGCCGCCCACGACTGCCATATACGGAATCAGTTCTACCTGAGCATCTCGGACCTTGGCGTTGATCTTGGTCCCGCGTAAGTCTGTTGCTACTCGGAATCCCGCAGCTCGAAGGCGGGCTTCTACCTGCTTGGCATATCCTTCAAACTTGTCGCTGATCGACATCACGCGAACTTGTTCAGGAGCCAGCCACAGTGGGAACGCTCCTGCGAAATGTTCGATCAACATCCCGGTAAATCGTTCCATCGAACCGAACGGAGCCCGGTGAATCATCACAGGGCGGTGTGTTTGATTGTCTGCACCGACATATTCCAACTGGAACCGTTCAGGCAGGTTGAAGTCCAATTGCACGGTTCCCAGTTGCCATTCACGGCCAATGCAGTCGCGGACCATGAAGTCGGTCTTCGGGCCATAGAATGCCGCCTCTCCTTCACACTCGACAAACGACATCTGCATGTCCTGCAGCACCTGCCGCAACGAATTCTGAGCATTCTCCCAGCCTTCATCGGAGCCGACATATTTGTCTTTGTTCTTCGAATCACGACAGGACAATTGCACTCGATAGTCATTCAGGCCAACGGCACCAAGGACAAATTTGACGAGTTCAATGGTCTGCTTGAATTCTTCGGTCACCTGATCAGGAGTGACAAACAGGTGCGCATCGTCCTGAGTTAAACCACGAACACGCAGCATCCCGTTCAATTCCCCGGATTGCTCGTGACGGTAAACGGTCCCGAATTCGGCCAGGCGGACTGGCAAATCCCGGTAACTGCGCTGCTGAGCCTTGTAGATCTGCACGTGATGCGGGCAATTCATCGGCTTGAGCAGATAACGCTCTTGCTGCTTTTCCCAGGTCCGCAGGAATTCGATCTTCTGCTCATTTGAACCGGTTACAGGGAATTCAGACAGGTCGGCACCGGTCAATTGAGCACTGGCCCGCAGGTGAGTTTCCTGTTCAGCACTCAGGTCATTTTCTCGCAGTTTGCGAATCCAGAAATCGACAAGTTGACCGCCATCGTGCCCGAACAAAGGTGCGAACTGCGAGTCTCGATAATACGGGAAGTGACCGCTGGTCTCGTACATTTCCACCCGGCCGATATGCGGAGAATAGACCGGTTGATATCCGCGTGCGACCAGTTCCTTCTTGATGAAGTCTTCCAGGATCGATCGGATGGTGGCCCCTTTGGGCAGCCACAAACAAAGCCCCTGTCCTACTTCCTGGCTGATTGTGAACAGTCCCAGTTGCTTGCCCAGAACGCGGTGGTCACGTCGCTTGGCTTCATTCACCTGGTCCAGGTAAGCATCGAGATCCTTTTGTGAAAACCACGCGGTTCCATACAGTCGCTGCAATTGCTTACCGCTGGCGTCGCCCTTCCAGTAGGCTCCAGCGATCGACAGAAGCTTAAACGCTTTGACCCGCTTCGCATCGGGAATATGAGGGCCCCGGCAAAGGTCGACAAATTCGCCCTGCCGATAAAAACTGACGGTCGGATGAGATGCCAGACCGGTCTGGATATGTTCGACTTTCAACTTCTGAGACATCCCGTCGACCAGTTTCAGTGCTTCATCGCGATCACAGATAAAGCGTTCGAACGGTTCGGCGGCATCGATGATCTTCTGCATTTCCGCTTCAATCCGCGGGAAATCATCTTCACTGATCTTGTGAGTGCACGAAATATCGTAATAGTAGCCATGACCGGTTGTCGGCCCAAAGGCCAGTTCGACTCCCGGCCACAGTCTCATGACGGCACGAGCCATGATGTGGGCGCAGGAATGTCGCAAGATTCCCAGTGACTGCGGATCTTTTTCGGTGAGCAGTTGAACGGGAACGGGACGTTCAGTGGTCACTTCAGCGAGGGGACGCATCAGATCGACTGTGGTTCCAGCAACGATGGCCCCGACAGCGGCCACGGCCAGTCGCGGACTGATGGCTTGGGCGACATCCATTGCGGTTGCGTGTTCTGGATGCTCGACAACAGAACCGTCCGGCAGGCGAATCGAAAGCATGGCTTCAGGCAATCCTCAAACAAACCAAAGTATTGGCACGCCACTGACTTCGGGGCGAAGCGATCGGTTTATACGGACTGTCGCCCAAAGCGTCAACCAGCCACTTCCTGCAACAGGCCGCAAATTCAAGACTCGAATTGCTGGACCGAGGTTCGCGCACAGGAAAATAACAGTAATTCGCGATGATTCCTGATGGTGAACTGCAGACCATCGTTCCCGCGTAAACGGGAATTCAGGTTCGAACAATCACAAACGGTGAATATCGTGACGTACCTGCGACCAAATCTGGCCTGCGAGAAAAACAAAGGTTGAACCGAAAAAACGGTGTTTGATGACCGGGAGAGCGAAGCTCCTGCTGAGCCGCGATTGGGCATAACCCTTCATGGTCCGAAGGCGCTGTCCGAAGGCGCTCGCCACCGCTTTCCGGACCAAAGGTCCAGCAATTCATCCAGCCCAGTCCCTTCGAACTGGGTTCACCGGGTCCACATCCCCTCGATGCGTCTTGAGGGCCAACGGCCCGGCAATTCAATTGCGACATTACGGGTCTGGGACGAACGGGCCGGTGACACGGTGGCACGGTGGCACGGTGGCATGAACGGCCGAAGGGACAAAAAACGGCTCGGCGGGAGCCTCGCCGCCTCGCCGCCTCGCCCTCCCGTATAAATTGAACTCCCGCTATAGCTTTGACAAACCGCTCGGCTGGAATCGGCTGGAATCGATTCTCTCTCTACCTGCTGAAAGGAAGTGATTATACTTCCCGCGGACCAACTATGGATTTACGACATTGATTCAAAATGGAGTCGACATGCCTCCCTCTCTTCTACTTGTTTTGCTGCCACTTGCGGGTTTGTTCGGAGCCGATGATGCGGCACGAGTGATTGCCAAGGTCAATGGGACGGCGATCACCGCTGGAGATGTCGGCTTCATCGTGGCCACTCGCAACGTCAAATCCGATGAGCGAGCCGAAAAGGAACCGCAACTGATCGAAGAACTGATCGACCGTCAGGTCGTTCGCGAGTTCCTTGTGCGGCGTAAAATTTCTCCCCCCGCGGATGAACTCGCGTACCAGATTCAGGTCGCCGAAGATGTGATCAAGAAGCATGGAGACGACCCGGCCCAGTTGCTTCCGAAACTCGGTTACACCTCTGAACGTCTGAAATCAGAACTGGGACTGCCGCTCGCCTGGCAGGCTTACGCTCGGCAGACAATTACTCTGCCGCAGACTCGCGAGTATTTCGAACAGCACCGAGTGGAACTGGATGGAACCCAGGTCCGGGTCCGTCAGATCTTTTTGAAGCTGGCACCAAAACCGGAAGAGACTGAAATCGCGGCGAAAGTGAAGACGTTGAAGGATCTGAAAGGGCAAATCGCCTCGGGCAAAATCACATTTCAGGACGCCGCAAAAAAGCATTCCGAATCGCCAACTCGTGATCAGGGGGGCGAAGTCGGCTTGATCGGTTTTCGAGGGAAACTTCCCGCCCCAGTCTGCCGGGCCGCATTCTCACTCAAGGTCAACGAGATCAGCGAACCTGTGATTTCGCCATTCGGCGTCCATCTGGTCCAGGTCACCGAGATCGTTCCCGGCGACCTGAGCCTCGAAGACGTGCGGCCGCAGATATTTGATCGGCTGTCCGAACAATTGTGGACGGATACGATTGCTAGAGAACGCAAATCCGCCAAAATCGAACGGCGATAGAGCGCATCTACTTTCAGTGCGGGCGTCCCACGTTCATCAAACGCCACCGTCGGCACGAATCATCTGTGTTCGCGAGCGTTCTCTCTGCCGAATTCTCGCTTCCGTTCAAGTTCGCGACCGACGTTATGTCCAATTCGAGTCGTCGCACGATCCACACTGACTCCCCAGTCCGTATCAACGACATCTGCGACCACGTCACCCAGGCCGCGCAGACGTACTATTATCTGGCACGATTTGTCGACTCCACCTTTCGGGCCATTGTTGTCTGTCAATGAAACGGTGGCTTTCGTCACACGGGCGCCAAACCTGGACAGTGCGAAGTTCAGGCGACGGTCAATGTGATCCCGCAAATCGGGATTGATTTCCATTCCATGCGTACGAAGTTCCCAGAGCATGATGTGACTCCAATCTTTCTTGACACTTGACCAGCATTTCGTCGTTTCGATTCACACGCTGAATTGGAATTGAGGGATCAGCGTCAATCCCCAGTTTCACTCGCCCCCCTTCTGTCGCGACAACGGTCAGGACAATTTCAAGGTTGTCTCCGATGACGATTCTCTCTCCGACTTTTCGTGTCAGCACCAGCATGGAACCATCCCTTGATTGAGGTTTGCGGTCGAACCGGTGCCTGTGTCACCTTGATTTCATCGACCGTCCGTGGCCACATGTATTTGTACGCCGGAGTCAAATGCCGTACAAATAGATTGTTTGACTGCAAACCATCGAAAAAGCCGATGAATGGAGGGACGCATGGAATGGCTGAATTACCACCATCTGCATTATTTCTGGGTCGTCGCCCGCGAAGGGAGTGTGGCCAAAGCCTGCCAGCAATTGCGACTGGCACAGCCGACCATCAGTGGACAGATCCGTGAACTCGAGAATTCGTTCAAGGAAGCCCTGTTTCAGCGTTCGGGACGTAACCTGGTGCTGACCGAAACAGGTCGGATTGTCTATCACTTCGCGGATGAGATCTTCTCACTCGGACGCGAACTGCAGGAGACGATCAAGCATCGTCCAACCGGCCGGGCCATCGAAGTTGCCATTGGCGTTGCCGACGCGTTGCCGAAGTTGATGGTGCATCGGTTGCTTGAACCCGTCCTGCGGATGCCTGAGGATGTGAAGGTAACCTGCCACGACGGCGACCCGGATCAGTTGATGGCACGCCTGGCACTCCATGAACTCGACCTGGTGCTGAGCGATTCACCGGCCAACCCAAAGCTCGGTTTCCGCACATTCAATCACTTGCTGGGAGAATGTGGTGTCTTGATTTGCGGGACCGAGGAACTGGCTCGGAAATATCGAAAAGGGTTCCCGCAATCGTTAGAGGGGGCACCGTTTCTTCTGCCAGGCGACAATTCGTCCATGCGGCGATCACTGGAGCAGTGGTTTGATTCTCTGGAAATCCAGCCCAGAATTCGCGGGGTGTTTTCAGACAGTGCCCTGCTGAAAGCATTCGGACAATTTGGCGATGGCGTTTTTGCAGTACCAGCCGCTGTGGAGGCCGATGTCAAACGAATGTACGGCGTCCAAGTGATTGGCCATGCCACTCAATTGCGAGAGCGTTTCTATGCCGTCTCTGTCGAGAAGCGATTGAAACATCCTGCGGTCGTCGCGATTTCTGAAGCCGCTCGGACATCGCTATTTCGGTAGATTGCGGACGACAAGCGTTCCGTCTGAGCCATCAAAAATCCTCTGACAAAACGTCATTGAATTCAGCCACCGGATTCGTCACGATCATGCGGCTGATTATCCCGAAATAACATCTTCAGTTTCGCTTCAGGATCCTGGGCCATGCCGATTTCCGTTGAATGTTCAATTTGCGGCAAGAAGTATCGAGTTCCCGATGAAAAAGCTGGACGATCGATTCCCTGCAAAGATTGCGGAGGTGAAATCGATGTCCCAGGTGGTCGTCGTCGAGCAAAAGACGACGACGATGACGATGATGTTCCTGTTCGGCGAAAGTCCACAAAAAAGAAGAAGCGATCCGAAGAAGGTAATTCGTCTGGACTGCTGATTGCAGGTGGAATTGGCGCAGCCGTGCTAGTGGTCGGTATCGGCGTGTTCTTCGCCATGCGAGGCAAGCCGGATGCTGGAAACCCGATCGCCAATAACCCCGTCCAACCTGCGCCGGTACCGGGAACCCAACCTGCGGTTCCCGGCAATGCCCACGAAGGAGCGAATCCGGCGGCGACAAATCCAGTCGCTCCGGCTCCCGTCAATCCAAATCCGCAACCGAATGTCCCCGTGAACCCCAATCCGCAGGTCGCAGCCAATCCTGGTATAGTTCCACCCGCCAATAACGCAAACACCAAGGCAGCCGGAAGTGGATTTAAGGGAGGACTTGATCAAGGAGGTATCGGTGGCGGATTTGAGATGAAGCCGCTGGTCAATTGGAAAGCCCAACCCGATCCCATGGAAGCCCTGGTGACATATGACACGTCGAAAAAGTTCAACGTTCCCATCAAGGGCGGATTCATCGGTGATGATTCCGTCGTCTACCCCGTGACGCCCAGCCCGTTCGGATTGTTCGGTGATGACAACGGCAAAGGGGGGCGTGAAATCTGGAACTTTGCCACCGGGCAAAAGGTGGGGGTGATGAAAGAACGCCTTTCCAACAAGGTGGCCATCAGTCCTGATGGAAAATACATCGCCTGGTTCCGCTTCGACAACGGCGGTGGAATTGAGGTCTACGATATCAAGACCAAGAAATCACTCGGTGCCGTCAGCGTCGACTCATCAAAGCTCAACATTTCGGTACTCGCACTCCCGTCCTCGGAACGGATGGTGGCTTTTTCTGATGTCCATACGGCACTCGTGTCGTGGAAGCTGCCATCGGGAGATTTGGAACGAGAAGTGTCACTCGGAAAGAACGGTCGTCCTGGCGACATCTATTCTTTCAGTCCCGGCGGGCGTTACGCGGCCTATTTGTCGGAATTCCTAGCGCGGACAATTTCGATTTACGACTTTAAGAATGGCGAAAATGTAGGAACGATCGAATTCGCAAAACGACCTTCGAACGACCTGCTGGCTGTCGCGTTTTCTCACAACGGCGAAGAATTGGCACTCCTGTTTGATGGTGCCCATCCCAACTACGGAGAACGAATCTTTATTCTGAAGACAGCCACTGGAGCCGTGATCGATACGATTGTTCTCGATGAAGGCGTCAAGAAAGAGCACAATCTACATGGCAAGGGGACAGGCCTGCAGTGGTTTCCCAACGGTCAGCAGTTCCTTCTGCATGGAATCGCGATTGTCGACCGCACGGCCAAGAAAGTCGTGTACAGCCTGGGCAAACCCAAGCTCGATACAGGTTCTCTCAAGAATCGACGAGTCCTGGACAACGGCTTTCTGGCTGTCTGGGAAGGGACGCGGCAGGATTCCTCTGTCAAACCCTTGCTGATTAAGTCTGAGGATATTTCGAAATCTGTTGAGGCCATGGAAGCTGGCGGACTGATTGTCGATGCCAAGCTGCCAAAACTCACCAAGTTCGACGCTTCTCAGGCGACGGATCGCTCAAGTGATGCCGCGACTGGCTGGCAGGTTTCGGTGGATCCTGCCCCTGCAGCCTCGGGTCCGCTCTTGAAAGCACCACTGGGTCTTAAGGGGACGGGACAGGCACGCCAACTGGCCGTCTCAAGCCAGAATCCCGGTCTCGGATTCGTTCGCTTTGCAGAGGGTGAAGACGCGGCAGATCTGAAAAATCGTATTCCCGAATATCGATTCCGCGCGACTAAAGCTCTTTCAATTGTGTCGAGACCACGCCTCAAGCCGATTCATTGCCAGAAGAACTGGATTGAAGTCTACGATCTTGCCAAGGGGGATTCCAAAAGCCGCATCGAAGTTGACTTCTCGTGCGACCTGATCACGGCCAGTTCCGATGGGAAGCGTGTACTGGTCTCGGCGCATGATGGACAGGGACGCGTCGATGTTTACTCGGTTGATGACGGGAAGCATATCGCCGGTTGCCGTCCTTTCCAGGAAGAGGATAAGGATGAAAATCGCTCGATCGAAACCGCCTTCTTCGTGGGATCGGACCATGTCGGAACAATCAACTTTGAAGACCGATTGATCGTCTGGAAGTTGCCGGAATGCACGCCTGTGTATGAGATCAAGGAAGTTGTTTCGGCAGCGATGTCACCCGGAGGAAAAAGCCTGGCTTTGGCCGTAGGCAAGCGAGCCGAACTGCGTGACCCGGCGACAGGCGCACCTCAGGGAGCAATCGAACTGGGCGGGCCGGTACTCGCACTTGCCTTCCATCCAGGCGGCGAACGACTCGCCGTCATCAACGGAGAAAAGAAAGGAACATACTTTCACGAAGTCGATATCAAGGCTGGGAAGGCGCTGGATCCGATACCGGTGCCAATGAGTGTCCAATCGTGTCACTGGTGTGGAGACGATTACCTGCTCCTCAACAATTCCGCGTTGTTTGACGTAAAACAAAAGACGGTCGCATGGACTTACGAAACTCCAGATCAGAATACGGCTCACGTCAAATCACCACCTGACGGCCGTCACTGGTACCTTGCCAAGTCGAACCGGGGAGCCACTGTTCAAGTGGTTGCTGCTGAGCTTCCTGATGCCGCAGCCAAAGCGAAACTGGGCGGGGCGAAACTCGAACCCAAGATGCTCGTCCAACCAGGTGGTTCTGTCACGGTAATGGCCCAGATTCCCGAGCGTCCCGACCGGGCTGGATTCCAGGCGGAAGCACTCGGACTGCTGAACAAGGCGGTCACGAGCAGTGGCGTGAAAGATGTCAAAGGGCAACCCGTCAAACTGGCTGTCAGCATGGAATTCAAACAGGGTGGAATGGTTCCGGTCCAGTTTTTTGGAGGCGGAAAGCAGCAGCAGGTTCAGTTGCAGGAAAAAACGATTGAAATTACGGTCGCCTACGACTTCAACGGTGCAGCACTCTGGAAGACGTCGAACCGACTTTCGAATCTCGGAATCTTTATTCGAGTACCATCCGTTGAAACCGCTCAAAAGGCTCTTGATGACGACATGTGGGATCGGGCGCGAGGGTTTGTTGGATCGCTTCAGCTGCCTGCCTACGTGTTTTCTCAAGAGTCCGTTTACGGGTTGGGAACATCAACACTGACAGGCGATGGTCCTCAAGCGAAAGCAAAGTGATCAAAGTTCTCATTGGATTACGGTCAGCTATTGAAGATTGGACCAATCCCGATACTCTTCTTTCAGATTTTTGACTGACTCAACGAGAGTTGCTGGCGAACAGCAACCTTCATCCCTTCAGAAAGGGCAATTATGCAGGACAACGGATTGCATCGACGTGACTTTCACAAGTTTACAGTCGCAGCATTGGGGGGGATGATTGCGGGAACAACGGTCGGATGTACGGGAACACCTCCCACTCAACCGGGGTCGCCTTCGGCCTCGAATTCCATGGCTGCGGCGACATTGACCGAAGCCGAAAAGCTGATCATCGATGAACCTCATACCTGCCGAGGCTTGAACTCGTGCAAGAATCTGGGGCGGAGCAAGGACAATGCCTGTGCAGGTCAGGGGACGTGTGCCAGCATCGCCGATGCCGCCTGCAGTGGAAACAACGAGTGCAAAGGGCAGGGAGGCTGCGGCGAAGACCCTGGAATGAATTCGTGTAAAGGCAAGGGTGGCTGCCACATTCCGCTGATGGAATCGGCATGGACGAAAGCTCGCACTTCGTTCGAAGGAGCCATGAAAAAGTCTGGTAAGACGTTTGGTCCGGCTCCAGCTCCAGCCAAGGCGAAGGGATGACCGATTCAACAATCGCGCGGATCGGAATCGTTACTGTCTCCGACCGCGCCAGTCGGGGTGAGTACGAAGATCGGGGCGGTCCGGCAATCCGGGACTATCTCGCCGAGATTCTGACATCCCCTTTCGAACCCGTCGCACGCGTCATTGCGGACGAGCAACCGCTGATCGAACGAACGCTGATTGAGCTCTGTGATCACGAGCGTTGCTGCCTTGTAATCACAACCGGGGGCACGGGACCCGCATTAAGGGATGTGACTCCAGAAGCAACCGAAGCTGTTTGTCAGAAGACGATGCCCGGATTCGGGGAACTGATGCGCAAGGTCTCACTGGAGAAGGTTGCGACAGCCATCCTGTCCCGCCAGACAGCAGGGATTCGCGGCAAGTCGTTGCTGGTGAATCTACCGGGACAACCCAAGGCCATCAAAGAATGCCTGGACGCAGTTTTTCCGGCGATTCCCTATTGTATTGATCTTCTGGAAGGCCCGTATCTGACGACCGACGAATCGAAAATCAAGGCGTTTCGTCCGAAGAAATAACGGGGCTCTCGCATTTGATTTCTCCCGGGTGCCCCCGGTTGGCTGCTCTGAGCCTACCGGGGTGACGAAGTCGCTGGAAGTTGGACAGTCTACAAATGCGTAAACTTCTCGTCGCGTTGCGACCCAGGTAGCCAGAGGACGGTCAACTTGGGCCACCAGCGAGCTTTGGATTCGTGATGGTTTTACACG
Source organism: uncultured Schlesneria sp. (assembly GCA_963977965.1). Lineage (GTDB taxonomy): Bacteria > Planctomycetota > Planctomycetia > Planctomycetales > Planctomycetaceae > Schlesneria. The sequence continues at coordinate 5,412 of CAXBSB010000089.1, read as the reverse complement.
GATAACACACGAATCTGCGGGCCGGCGCGATACGCGTTGATTTCAAAACCGACCTAACCGCCGGCATCCGTTGGATGCTTTGGTTACCCGCGGTTCTCTGCTCTGCGATCCAAGAAGCGACGATAGCCGTCTTGCCGTGAGCATCGAATTCGGTCATTTGCCTTTAATAGTTTCGCGATCATTGGCTCCGCAGCTTCCCACTTATGTTCGGTAACGTTCGTGTAAGGTCCAGGCCATGTGAAGCCAGATGAGAATTCGTGGATCATCTGAATTTCGTTTCTCAGGACGATTGCAACAATCTCTTCGTCCGGCGTTGTGATTAGTGAAAACGGAGCACCGGGTGTGCGTTCTGGTCCGATCCCCATGAATCGCCGCTGAGGAACAACGGTTTCCCCCGACTTCTCAATCGAAAAGTAGATGTAGCCTGGCGGTTCGTAATGAAACGCACCTTCCGCGTATACGCCGATACGATGAACGGACGGGTGGCACTGTCAAATCGTCGTTGTACGCACAGAATCATACGTCAGGAGACCGGATTTCGGGTGCCACTGGCGGCCGGTTTCGCCGCCAGTGACGCTGCGGTCGCCATAAAACTTGGCTGGATACGTCAATGTCATTGACATTCGCACTCTGTGGTTTTGAACAGTCGCTTGTTGAGTCTACTACCACAAATCGGCAGATTCTGAAATCAGCGTCGAAGACATGACGAGGCACTGGCGATCCAAGGCAATCGCCAGTGGCACCCAAAACCGGCCTTCTGACGTCGACAGTTCTCCGTTGATGGTTGCTCTCGACAGCACCACCAGTGCCATCAACTGCCACCCAGCCGCCTACTCGCGTTACAAGTTCGCGGCCTGCCATGCCGTCATCCAATTGATGAAGCCAGGGTGCCGCTCTCTGGCGTTTCGAGCAATGGCCTCTCCGGTCGCCGGGAAGTCGATCCGCAGTCTTTCTGCCAACCAGTTGCGAAGCCCCTGAGACTCCGTCCACTCTGATGGTCGGGCTGCGAGGTCATCCCACTCCAACTCGTTGTATCCCAGCCCGAGCAACCGGCAGAACTCAAGGGCGTTGGTCGCCAGTACGATGAAGTCCCCTCCGACCCGAATACGACGACGGGCGCTTCGTCCGGGTTTCGGTTTGGCACAAGCCACAACGCATACGAGGAACCCGTCGAACCTCTGCCAAAGATCGTCACTTGACTTCGAGTTGCGGCGTCGTTGGGGAACCACCCCTCAGCGTCTTTCCGACCCCAGTCGCAGATCTCGAAGCTACCACTGAGGGGATACCCGTGGATATCCACGTAGTCACATACCGTCTGCAAGCAATCGGGTAGCTTGACACCCTCCGGAAAATTGGACTGGACTACATCAGCAAGCATGGTCCTCTCCCACCCACCGAACTCTTCGCATCATCGGCGGCACCTATTCACCGGACGGGTGGCACTGACAATTCCCCGATGTATGCACAGAATCTTACGTCATGCGGCTGGCTTTCGGGTGCCACTGGCGGCCGGTTTCGCCGCCAGTGACGCTGCGGTCGCCATCAAACTTGGCTGGCTACGTCAATGTCATTGACATTCGCACTCTTTGGTCGTTCGTTGAGTCTACTACCACAAATCGGCAGATTCTGAAATCAGGGTCGAAGATATGACGGGACACTGGCGATCCAAGGCAATCGCTAGTGGCACCCAAAAACCGGCCTCTGACGTCGACAGTTTTCCGTTGATCGTCGTTCTCGACAGTGCCACCCAGCCGCAACGCCGAGGACCACCACATGTCCCAGATGTGATCCCAGTCATTGGTGTCAGCTTCAATCAATCGATGACGAACTGCCTCGCGATTCATACATCACTTGATGCCGATTGCCTGAAACATAACACTTCGCATCATTGCGGTCGCGAAGAGTGATGCACCATTAAGACGGCGGCCGGCCTGCGACTCCAGTTGAACCGATTGCTATTCGACGTGGTGAACAGGAAGAGAAGTTGTGACACCTTTGGGCAGTTCAATGACCGGTGGTACGCCTTGGTTATAGGCGGGTGAATAAAACACGCCACGAGCCTGATGTGTACGTGCAATGGATCGGAGATACTTAAGCGCTGCCTTCAATTGGTCAATTCCTGTTGCCAGCAGAATTGAACCGGCTTCGTCATGGATGAATGTCCAATAGTGGGGCTGTACTCTGTGATCAAGCAGTTCGACATAAACCATCCCGCGCCCGACGCCAGGCTGCTTGGTGTCGTCGTTTGGCGTCAGGACGCGACGCGTAAACGTGTTCAGGAGGTCTTCCATTACAGGTTTGAGTTCTTCGGTTTGCGATTTCTGATACTGCAGGAAAATCTGAACGGGAACCCACTCGGTCTCAGGTGCATTTCCAGCGAATGCTTTCTGGTTAGCGTACGACGCTGCGATTGCTGACGCGGAGGCCGTTAGTAAATTACGACGTGTCAGAAAGGTCATGTTCGTTCCTTCGTGTGGCAGAACGAGGCGATCACCCGCCCAAGTAGCTGACTCAACGCAAGTCAATACGACCGATCGAGGGATTTGCGTGCATCGCTTAGTTTTGCCTAAATTAATTGACTTCTAACAATCGATCAAGATTTCAAATGCAGCCTGTGCTCAGAATCGAGCCTTGTCCGTCAGTCGATTAAGCGAAACGAGTCGATCGTAATTTCGCCGATTGAGATGTCCTCATCCCAGAACTGAAGCTGGTATCCCGGGTGTCCCCGGTTGGCTGCTTTGAGCCTACCGGGGTGACGAAGTCACGGGAAGTTGAAAAGTCTGAAAATGCGTAAACTTCTCGTCGCGTTGCGACCCAGGTAGGCGGAGGACGGCCAACCCGGGCCACCGAGCGTCAATTATCGCCGTGCCGTTCGATGCAACCAATCTCAATTCGAGTGACTTCGATGCCAAATGGAGTTTCAAAGGCGAACATATTTAGCGGTAATCGCCTTTCATGCTCGGAGCCAGAACGCCAAAGGTAACCCGTTGGCGGCCAGATACTTTTGATTCCGGAAAACGCCCGATCCGCCAATCGCATCACTCGCAGTTTTCGGAATCAACGATTAGCGTTTTTGTCGCTTGGTGATTTCTTTAATCGCTTCCCTCGCACAGTCTTTGACGCTTAACGGTGAAAAGTTTTCATCGCTTTTGACAATCCGCTCGAGTTCCGGAATTGCTGCATCGGTACCGATCTTTCCCAGCGCGATACTGGCCTGTAACTTCACCCATCCGCCACCGTTGGAAAGACTCTGAATTAACAGCGGTTCGGCTTCGGAGTTTCCCAGCAGACCGAGCGCATGGGCCGCATCACCTGCGGAACGATTGCCATCGCTCTTTAGCATCTCCGCCAGCGGCGCAAACGCACGCTTGTCGCGAGACTGTCCGAGTGCCAGTGTTATTTCGGGGCGATATTTGGGTTTGTCCTTCAGCGCGGCCAATAAGGCTGGGACAAGTTCGGCATGCGGTCGAAGGCCGGCTCGCCACGCCGCCCATCGTGGGTCATCCGTTTCCAGCCCAATAAGGATTGCCTTCGGACTCAGATCGTCTTCCACACGCTTGCGAAGCGCCAGAAACTCGTCGCTGATAATTCCATCCTTGGCCAGGAACTCAACGACCGACTTCGCATGCGTGCGGCTATGACCGGACCACAGCGCCGCCGCCGCCGTTACCCGAGCTTTCGCATTGCCCTTCGCCAGTCTCTTTGCATACAGATCTTCCTTCTGATCACCTGCGCCAGCGTCGCTGAAACGCAATTCGTGCGGAACGACCCACAAGAAGTCCTCGTTTGCCTTCAGGCCTCCAAATTGCGCCACGGCAAAATCGGTTGACCAGTTTAAAAGGAAGGCCATTTGCAGCACTGCTACGCTGGAAAAGGTGATCTGTTGGACCATCGGACTTCCGTTCGCGTAGTTGGATTTTATGAGGCCGAACGCTCACGATGACCAGGTTGCGACGAGCCGACGTATCCATTCCGCTGGACCACATCGCGGTTCTGGTCCAACATTTTGTGCGGCGCCTGCTCGCCTGACAAGTTCGCGGCCCGCCGTGACGTTATTCAATCGCTGAAGCCAGGTACCGCTGTCTGGCTTTCCGAGCGATGGCCTCTCCGGAGGCCGGGAAACGCATGAACGCTCAGGATACAAACGTCCGCAATCACCCGGTCGCGACGAGAGACTGTCCATTGCAGAAACGCTCAACTTCGCGGCTCGGTGCATTGCTTGGTGATGCGATTACCTGGGACTTCGTCATGCTTCAAAGACGATTTTGTACACTTTCTTCATTTTGTCGATCTTGCTCGGACGGTGATGCACCAGTACTCGTTCTTCGGCGTTTCCGCCAACCGTGTTCCCGTCTGCGATGACTGGACCGCTCTGTATCAGGTAGTGCGCTACTGCCTGTTGATTTAATCGTGGTTGGCCCATCCTCATGACGAGATATCACGATTTGGGCCACAGGAAATCGTTGTAAGTCGTGAATCTGCGTCCGGTCGGCGATCTGAAATCGATTAAATCAACAGGCCGGCTGCCTGACTCGTCAAAGTTCGGTGCCTGGATGAATCAAGCGAATTCGAGGTTCAGGGCTGCACTTCAAAATCCAGAGATTCTTACCGCCGCCTGGAAGTCGCGAGGCATTATACTGGTGTCTGTTGCCAGTACGCAGTTGGAGGTCGACTGATGGTCAGTGTTGCTGCACCGCCAAGCGATGTGTCGTTTCCCGATTCCGCAGGTGAAACGACGACGGATCGAGAACTTGTGTCTCGCTTTCTCGCAGGAGACGAAATCGCATTTTCCGAAATCGTTCGGCGGCATACCGGGTTGGTGTTTGGTGTCTGTCAGCGGATTCTGCGTCATACCAGCGACGCTGAGGATGCTTTTCAGGCGACGTTTCTTGTTCTGGCTCGAAAGGCCAGATCCCTGGAGTGGCAGGAATCGATCGCGGGGTGGTTGCACCAGACCGCACGGCGAACGTCTCTGAAGTTGAAATCGCTGACGGTTCGTCGCCAAGTGGTTGAAGCTGAGGCTCGCTCGCAGCCTGCGTCAACGGAGGCACTCGCTACTTCGCCGGAACACCTGGTTGCAGTTCGCGAACTGGGGGAAATCCTTGACACCGAACTGGCAGGGTTACCTGCTCGATTTCGTGAAGTCATCATCCTCAGTCAAGTTGAAGGCTTGTCTCGTGATGAAGTGGCCGAGCGACTCGGCATCACCGTGGCCGCAGTGAAAGACCGCCTCGAACGTGGCCGGGAACAACTTCGTTCCCGACTGACACGTCGCGGAGTCACACTGACGGCGACGGCAATTGCCGCGTGGCTGGTCCCCGGAATCACTCAAGCCGGGTGCATGTCAGCTTTTGTTGCTTCAGGTTGGCTTGCGCGAAAGTCTTTGAGAACGTCAATTCCAAGATTTCGATG
>CAXBSB010000088.1:0-28119 GCA_963977965.1 uncultured Schlesneria sp. | reverse complement strand
GTGGTCCTTGGAGAATCTCTACGCCCTTCGAAAACTCAGGGCTTGCCACACGACTGGAAAATCGAGCGTATCACTATTGAATGATGGTCTCGAATCGCGAGGGCTGGGTTGCACGACTACGGCCTTCCGATTCCGCTTAATTCGACGTCCGACCAAAGGTCTGCACTTCAATTTCATGAAAGGCAGGTTTTGGCAGGACAATGAGGGGCAGAACGATGAAGAATCAGGAGTAAGATGTCTTCCATCATTCTGCCCCACATCGTTCTGCCCTTCCGAAATTGATTTGACGAACGACGCGGTTGCGGCAGTCACTACCAAATCAAAGTCCGGGATCGCGGCGGCGAGAACCGGCAGACGCTGGAACTCGTCCCTTCGCTTTCAGATCCCAGCGAAGTTTGACAGCAGCTTCAGGCCAACCTTTTGGCTCTTTTCCGGGTGGAACTGAGTCGCATACATATTTCCTTTGGCAACCATCGATGTGAAGGGAATACCATAGGTCGTTCGTGCTGCAATCACCACAGGATCACGGGGGACGACGTAATAGCTGTGAACGAAATAGACCGATGCGTCGGACGGAAGATCCTGCAGCAGCTTTACCGGTCCTGTTGGTTCCAGTGTGTTCCAGCCCATGTGCGGAACCTTCAGCTCTGCCGATGGAGGGAACCGTACCACGTCGCCCGCGAGAACGCCCAATCCGGGCCATTCGCCATCTTCATAGCTGACGTCAAACAACAGTTGCAGACCGAGGCAGATTCCAAGGAATGGCTTATCGCTACGGATGTGTTCTCGGATTGGTTCAACCAGTTCCAGTCTCTGCAGTTCGTGGATGGCGTCTCGAAAGGCACCCACTCCTGGCAGGATCAAGCGTTCTGCTGATCGTACCTGTTCCGGACGTGTTACGATCTCGGCCGACTGACCGATCTTTTCCAATGCCTTTTGCACGGAACGAAGATTTCCCATGCCATAGTCAACAATCGCGATCATCTTGAATCACTATTCGCAAATTGAGTAAATCCACGTCCCGGACGAATTATCGTCCACCGTTTCGCCACTGATCAACAAACTGACGTCCCTGACCTGCTGCACGTCCCGGCCATTCAGGCGGCTGCAGTCCGCCAGATCCTGAGTGATAATCCTTGTTGGCATAGAACGCCAACTGGTCACTGGATCGCCATTCTTCCTCGTAAAAATCATCGTCGTCTGTAAAGCCCAGCGCGAGCTTGATCATCCGTGTCAGCATCAGGAACGCGGCCATCAGCAGCAGCGTCGGAATGGCGATCGCAACCAGGACTGGCCCCAGGGCGAACACACGCTCAAACTGCGAAAAAAATGGTCGCCAGAACAGAATCACCAGCATCGTCGCCAGGCTCAAATACGGTCCATAGGGGATTTCAAAAGATTGAAAGCGGCGATGGATGATCACGCTGGCGACAGTCGCGGCCAGGCCGCAGCAGGGGGCAAGAAAGAAGATCATGATCGTCGCCTGCCAGCCGAGGAAACTGCCGATCATGGCCAGCAGGATCACATCACCAAACCCCATCACTTCGCGCTTCCAGATCCACTGCCCTACGATGCGCAAGGTCCAGATGATGCCACCCCCGACAACAAAGCCGGCCAGGCTGGCCGCCAGTGAATGCAGCCGAGGATATTGCTGCTGCCAGGCGGGTGACCATAGCGGGGCGAATTCATTCAGCAGCGATGTCGACTGAAACCAGAGAGGCCATGGCTGCAGATTTCCAATCGCAACCGCTCCCAGCACTCCAACGATCATCGCGGGAACGGTGGAACCATCTGGAATCACTTGCAGGTCGAAATCGATGAACGTTGCGACCAGCAATGCTTCTGCCAGGATCAGGTAATAAAAGTATTGAACATGCAGCATGAACGAAAAATGCATCGGGTCTGTCTGAGCCAGAGGACTCAAATGTGACCAGAGACAACTGTCCGAGATCTTCGCCGCCATTCCTGCCGGGACAATCGCGATGTACAGCACGACCCAAAGCAGTCCATTGAAGAGTTCGATCAATGCATAGCGAGGCGGTATGGAATGCCGACAGAAGCGGCAGCGGCCCGCAAGCATCAGCCAGCCCAGGATCGGGATGTTGTCCCTGGTCAGAATTCGCTTTTTGCAGAATGGGCACGAGGATGGCGGGTTCGAAAGCCCCGAAAGCTGCGCCCAGAGATGTTCATGTTGAGGGATGCGATAGATACAGACATTCAGAAAGCTGCCAATCACCGATCCGAAGATGAACAGCCAGCCGAGGATCAACCATAGAGGAACATCAGGCATCATGTCGGATTCTCCTGCACCAGGTTTGCAGGAAGTTCTTCCATGATCTTCGAGACGACTTCCGTCAACTTCAGGCCTTCAGTGTTGACGATGATCGTGGAGCACTCACGATACAGCGGCTCGCGAAAGGTCAGGATTTCGCGAATTTCGGTGATGCCGCCCGTCGCAGTCAGATTCGGTCGTCGTGACACGGTCGAGGCATCCTGCAGGATGCGTGATCCGATCGTCTGCACCGATGCCATCAGCCAGACGACGGGCCCGGCGGCCCGCAGGTCGCGTCTGGAATCGGCGTTCAGGATCGCTCCACCACCCGTGGAAAGAACCAGCCGATCACGTGTCACCAGATCTGCAACGACGTCACGCTCCAATTGCCGGAACGCCGCTTCTCCATCTTTCGCAAAGATCTCTTTGATGGTCCTGCCAGCGCGCCGCTCGACTTCGTTGTCCGTGTCGAGCCAGTCCCATTTCAGTCGACGGGCCAGCCGCATCCCGACGGTGCTTTTGCCCGTTCCTCGGTATCCGATCAGGGAAAGCATTCTGGCCATAGAGATCTTGGGTTGACCCGTGCGGGGAATTCGTCAAATCGTGTTTGAAAGAACATCAATTAACAGACAACCGGACACTTTCATGGGTTCGGTTCGGAATTCGGTTCGAAACCAGCCAGAATCTGCGTCAGGCGGGTTTTGCAGCAGAAATACTGGTTCTAAGCGTTTCCTTCAACATTTCCAATGGAGCGGGCTGGCCCGTAAACCGCGTGAACTGGGCTGCCGCCTGGCGTACGAACATTTCGACTCCCGAAACCGTCCGACAGCGATGCTCGCGAGCTTCCTTCAGCAGCAGAGTATTTTCAGGGGTGTAAATCGTGTCGAAAACAATCATTTCGTCACGCATCCAGTTCGTATGAAATGGTGTTTCGTTGACGTTGGGGTACATCCCGACCGGCGTACAATTGATCAGGATATCCGCAAACTCGCCACCTCGGTTTTCCCATGTGACATGGCGGCAATTGAGCGATGCCGCGAGTGCTTGTGCCCGCTCGGACGTTCGACTCGAAATTGTCAGCACGGCCCCTTTTTTCGTCACGCCCAAGCCGATGGCTCGAGCGACTCCTCCTGCCCCCAGCATCATGATCCGCTTGCCTTCGAGCGTTTCACCGGGAGCGAACGCGAGTTCCAGGCTGTCGATCGCCGCAGAGTAATCCGTATTATCAGAGTGCCAGCCGTCGTCTGTCTTGAAGAGTGTATTGGCAGCGCCGATCTGAGTGACGATTTCTTCGCACTTTGGATACTTGGCCAGGACCGCTTGCTTGTGAGGAATTGTAACGCTGTAACCCTGCAGGCCGAGCTTCTGGAAATCGTCGAGCATCTCTGGAAGCTGCTCAGCGGTCACTCGGACGGGAATGTAGACACCATTGAATCCGATTTTCTGCATCGCTGCGTTGTGCAGAATCGGACTGAGGCTATGTCCGATCGGGTCACCCAGGACGGCAAACACAGGAGTCTCTCGAGTAATGCTGTCGTAGTGATAGATATCCTTCATCTGCTGAAACGTCAGTTGACCTGGAGCGATTTCCCGTTCGGCACTGAAGGCCGCATAAGTGAACGGTGCTCCGAATTTTCCGCACAGGATTCGACTCGGGATACCGAACTCACCCATGCAGAAGGCGATCGTGGGAATCTTGGCCTCTGCGGTCAGCTTGAGCATCCGCGCACAGTCACTCGGTGACCGGGCCGTCGTCACGAGCTTGATGATGTCTGGATTCAACTCGGCCATTTCAGCCCAGATTTCTTCGACATTGTCGGGTGTCGTTTCGAAATCGTGATGGCTGACGATTCGCTTGGTCTTGCCGTAGCGGGGAATCGACTTGGCGATATCCCGTTCGAGATCCACGTAATCGGCACCGGAGATGATGGCGGTCCGTAAGACCATCAGCCGCTCTTCTTCCGTCCCGGCCCACTTGCCTCCGTCCTGACGGCGGCGACAGGTGACAACGACGGGAGTCGGGCGGTCTTTCAGCAAGCGAGGGACATCGGGGGCGCGAGCGATCCAGTCGACGCGATGCTCAACCAGTTTCGCACCTCGCTGAGCGAGTGCCTGATGTTCCGCCAGCACCATCTTGTGGCGAGTCCGGGCGATGGAAACGCAAATCATCGGTTGTGGTAACTATTCTTGAGGTATGGAAATGGTTGTCTCGAATATTATCGCCTGTGGAATCAACCGAGTCGGCCGAACTGCCGATCCAGCTCCATCCGGCTGAGTGACAAGGCTGTCGGCCGCCCGTGAGGGCAGTGATGGGCATCGTCAACCAGATGTCGTTGCTGAAGCAGACTGTCGATCTCTTCCTGGCTTAACCGCTGCCCTGCCTTAACCGCGGCCTTGCAGCTCATCATATGGAGTAACTCATCAAGGATATCGCGCCGTGCTGAGGATTGCACCCCGGCCGCGCCGCCTCCGTCCAGCTTGGAAAGCAGGTCGCGAACCAGTTCATTCAGGTCGACCTTCTTCAGCATTGCTGGATAACGCGTCACCAGAATGGTCCCGTTGCCAAAATCTTCAAGCCCCAGTCCCGCACGACTGAACGTTTCCGATTGCTCCAGCAACGCGGCAGCTTCAGTCCCCGTCAATTCGATGGGTTGCGGTACGAGTAGCCGTTGTGATTCGACGGCTCCGGCCAGGACGCGCGTTCTCAGGTGCTCGTAGACAATTCGTTCGTGAAGTGCATGCTGGTCGATGACCGTCATCCCGTCCGGCGTTTCGACGACCAGATAGCAATCGTGAATCTGCATCGCTCGCGATTCCGGCCAACTGGTATTGGCGGCCGGAGTGGCCATCGCTGCTGATGAATATGGAGTCTCGGCAGCGACACTTCCGGCAGAACTGATGTTCTCTGGCGGTGCGACCTGAACGAAGGACTCGACTGCGGTGTTGGACTCTGTGGAATTGGCTCCGGTCGCAGACGCTGGAAAAACGGGTGTCGTTGTCGTCGGTTCGCCGAAATCCTGCTGCATCGGAATTCGAGGCAATTCCGCTGGAAAAGGTTTGAAAGCCGGGACGCTGCTGCCCCCATTCAAACGGCTGGTCGACCAGTCCGAAAACTCGTTGACGAGTTCCCGTTGTCGGTTCACCGGAGCCGGAGGCGCAAAGCCTGTCAAAGCGGAGCCAGGGGCGGGTGTTGCCCCCGGCAGTCGTAACTGACTTTGAATATCCAGGCTCAGGAACTTGGAACGGATCATCGACAGCAACTGACGAAACAATTGCTGGCTGTCACGGAAGCGGACTTCTACCTTCGTTGGGTGGACATTGACGTCGACTCGATCCGACGGCAATTCGATGAACAGAAAGGCAACGGGCTGGCGACCGACCATCAGCAGCCCGCGATACGCTTCGGTCAATGCGTGCTGCAGGGATCGATCCTGAATCCACCGTCCGTTCAGAAACAGATACTGCTGTCGGCGGGTTGATTTGGAGTTGTTGGGATGACCAACGTAGCCCCACATCCGAGTACCATCCTGTTCGGATTCGACAGGGATCAAGTCGTCCGCGACGTCAGAGCCGAAAAACAGGCGAATCCGGTCGATTGGTCGGTCGGTCGCAGGAAGCTCATGAACGATCTTGTCGTTATGCCGCAACACCATATGCAGCCGAGGATTGGCGAGGGCGATTCGCGAAAACTGCTCGGCGATGTGTCCGAATTCGGTGGAAATCGTCTTTAGAAACTTGCGTCGGACAGGAGTGTTTTCAAAGAGGTTGCGGATTTCGATTTGAGTCCCCAGCGGACATCCACACGGACGAGGCGGCTCGATTCGTCCCAAGTCGACGACCAGTTCCATTCCATGTTCCGCCCCCTCTTGCCGAGTGCGGACTCGCAAGCGACTGACTTCCGCGACCGAGGCCATGGCTTCACCGCGGAACCCCATCGTCTGCACATCAAACAGGTCGTCGGCATTGCGGATTTTGCTGGTGGCATGGCTGGTTACGGCGAGAATCAGATCGTCGGGATGAATCCCTTCGCCATCATCCACAATTCGAATCAGTTCCGTTCCGCCAGCCGTGACGTCGACTTCAATCCGAGACGAAAGAGCGTCCAGACTGTTTTCGAGAAGTTCCTTCACCACGCTCGCCGGGCGTTCGATCACTTCGCCAGCCGCAATCTTGTTGACGACGCTGGCTGATAGTTGCTGGATACGAGGCATTGGATCGTTACGAACTAAATTGGTGAAGGGGAGTCAACGGGTCGCTTTCGACCAGAACACTATCCCCAATCCCACGCTGGTTTTCCACCATCTCTCGCAAGGATGTCTGGTAGAAACTTCGAGTGTCCGGATTGAACAGACCCGGACGCCTCGGCTTGCGGAAAATCGATTAACGGCTGGCAGTTACCGGCGCACCTGTCATGCGACCAAAAATCATTCGGCCGGCACTGTTCTGCAGCATGCTGGTGACGACAACTTCGATGTCTTTGCCAACCAGTCCGCTGGCATTTTCACAGACAACCATCGTACCGTCATCCAGGTATCCGACCCCCTGGCCGAACGATTCCCCTTCGCGAATGATCTTGATTCGCAGTTGTTCACCTGGCAGGTAACGTGGTTTCAATGCGTTGGAGACATCATTCAGGTTGATGACTTCGACGCCCTGAACACTGGCAACTTTGTTGAGGTTGAAGTCGTTGGTGACGACGCGGCCCCCGAGTCGTTTGGCCAGTGCAACCAGACGCTGATCGACGGTCAGTTCTGCCAGATCCTTGTCTTTGACTTCGTGCATCCGGACGTCGACTTTGGGGTTCTGTTGCAGCTTGGTCAGAACATCCAGACCGCGTCGCCCTCGCGTGCGGCGCATTTTGTCGCTGCTGTCGGCAATGGTCTGCATTTCCTCGAGGACAAAACTGGGCACAACCAGTTGAGTATCAAGGATATTCGTATCCATCACGTCGGCGATGCGTCCGTCGATCAACGAACTCGTATCGATGATCAGGGGGCGTCCCCCTTTGACTTCGCGAGCGAATTCGACATAGGGAATAATAAATCGGAAGTCGTCTTTCGTCTGTAACAGGAACGAAATGCACATATAGGGAAGCATCACTCCCAGCAGCAATGCCACGATCGGGTGGAATCGGGTGTGAATGACGGGGCCCAGACCGAGCAACAGCAAGTAGGCCAGCAACCATCCGATCAACAGTCCGAAATAGACCGCGGAAATAATTTCGAGCCGCTTCCGGCGGATCAGGACGTCACCCACGGTGACGGTCTGGGTCAGCATGAAGAAGAGTACGAACGACGCAAATTTATGCTCAGAAATGAATTGCGGAACGTCTTCAGGCTGCACTGCAGCCAGGCAAACGCCGGCGCAAATGAAAGCATAAAGGACTCGAATTACGATCATCAACATGGACGCGCACTCTGTGAAGGCTTGGACCGAATTCCACCTGCGCAGGCAGGTAACATCAATCATTCCCAATGAGTCGCGGCTGGCGTTGGGCGGCGCAACCTCTCCACCCAGATAAAAACCAGTCGTGAGTTCAGCTGAGGGAAGGGAGGTCTGATTATATGTCTCGGTTCTCCTGAAAGCCAGTTTGTTCGTCCAACTGCCGCAAAACTTCACATTCCTTTTCTGTGAGGTTGCGGTAATTTCGAACCAGTATCTCAATCCCTGAAATTCAGGCAACAACTTCGAAAATTCTTGAGGCAACGGAAAAGTTTACGCCAATGTGGCGGCCGGACCTGACCTTTGCGCAGTTGCTGTTCATTGCGGCAAAGTCATCATTCCAACTGCCAAACACGTCGAGAATTTCTAAGGTGTGCGGTGAGGTGTCGGTTGTTTGAAGTTTGAATGAGATTCTGCGTGTCGACGTCTGCGGGCTGAGTGGTCGCGGGGGAAGCGTCCATCCGGCGAAATCTGCTGCAGACGTGTCGACGCCGAAACTTCAGGTGAACTTCAGTGGCCAGCAGTTCGGAACCTCGCTTCATTCGAAATCAAACATGACCACACAGGTCCCCCTGGGTTCAATTTGATTTCGAATTCACACTTCGCCGTTTTCGACCGACCACCCGGACGCAGCATTCGAGACGCCTCCCCATGATCTCGTACTTTTACCGCCAGTACAGCCGCCTGATCCTCTGGGCCGTGGCATTTTCATTCCCGGTACTGTGGTACTTCGCTGAACAGATTCCTTCAAACAACGACGTCGAAACCTGGCTTCCTCGAAATACCCCCGTCCGGAAAGAGTACGAAGAATTCAAACTCGATTTCGGTGCGGAAGAAATCATTGTCATCGGTCTCTCTCAGGAAGATGCCAATCCCAAGCTCGTTGAAGCTCTTGCGGGACGTCTGGATCGAGTTGCCGGAATCCGCCGTTGCTGGACCCCGGCACGCATGAAGGCCCGGATGAAGGAATTCGGCGTCGACGATGAGACGGCAAACGACCGTCTGGTCGGCCTTCTGCAGGCTCGCAACGGCGACATGATCGGGATCATCGCGGTTCTCTCCGACGTCGGGGTCAAGAACCGATCGAAGACCGCGGGTGATGTCCGTGCGGCGATCAGTTACTGTCAGCTTGATCCCGATCGGATTGCTCTGACAGGAGCACCCATCATCGTGACGGAACTCGATCGCATGGGAAGCCAGAAGTCCAACCGCCGATTCTTCCTGATGACCTGTGCGATCAGTCTCGGACTGCTTTACTACTCGTTCGGGCATTGGGGACTGTCATTCGCGGCCCTTGGAGTCACCCTGTGGGGGATCTTCCTGAATCAGGCAGTACTGGCCGCGTGCGGTGGTGAAATGAATTTCATCCTCGGCTCGCTGGCGGTCATGGTGATGATCTTCACCTTGTCGATCACGGTTCACGTGGTCAGCTACTATTCCACGGCCGTCCGACATGGAGACCCCGATCCACTCGGGACAGCCGTTTGCGAATCTCTCAACCCCTGCCTGCTGTCGACACTGACTACATTGCTCGGACTGGTCTCGCTGAATGTCAGTTCGATCCTGCCCGTGGCTCAGTTTGGTTATGCCGCTGCGGCTGGTTCGCTCGTAGCACTCCTGGTAGGACTCGGTATCACCCCTGCCCTGCTGACTGTCATCCCGTGCGAAACCCGCAACGTGGTCAGTCTGCGAATTGACTTCCGTAAATGGGGGGCGGGTGTCGCCCGATATCGCAACCTGATCCTTGTCAGTTCCGTTCTGCTGATCATCGTGTCCGGGTTCGGGCTGACGAATCTGCGTCCCGATTTGAACCCGGCCGAATTCCTGCCGAAGAATAGCCGAGTTCTCAAAGACCTGATCCGCGTCGAAAATGAACTGACAAACGTCGATTCGATTGAAGCGGTCGTTGACTTCCACGGTCAGAAACTCGCATTCCTCGATCAATTGAAGAGAGTACGCGAGATCGAATCCAAGATCGCGGCTCATTCCAGCGTTCATCACACTCTGTCGCTGGCAACCTTCTTCCCGACCGAAATGCCCGATTCTGCACTGGGAACAGCCCGGATGCTCGGGCTGGCACAGTCCTACAGCAGCGATGACGGACTGATCGCCAATCGACAGCGATTGTGGAAGATCTCGGCTCGAATCGGTCACGAGGAAGGAAAGTCCTCCATCGAAATCCTGGCAGATCTTCAGGCTGCAGTCGCGGGCGAACCTGTCAGATTCACAGGGCTCACTCCTTTGCTGAAGAATGCTCAGCATGAAATCTTCGACGGGTTCTGGCAAAGCTTCACCGCAGCCTGCCTGACGATTTCGATCGTCATGGTGCTCTCGCTGAGGTCAGTCGTGACAGGCCTCATCGCCATGATCCCGAACATCATCCCGATCTGGCTGGTTTTCGGTGGCATCGGTTTCCTGGGGACACCTGTCGACATCGGGATGATGATGACAGGCAGTATTGCCCTGGGAATTTCCGTCGACTGTACCTTCCACTTCCTGGTTCAATATCAGCAGTCCTACCGCAAAGGGAATTCGTCGGTTGTCGCCTGCCAGGATGCCCTGGAACATTCGGGCGAACCCATGCTCGATTCCACGCTGATTTCGGCGCTGGGGATGCTGGCTCTCTGTATGAGCAGTTTCACTCCGACGTCGCGATTCGGAATGCTGATGGCATCGCAGATGGCAGCGTCATTGCTGGGTGAACTTGTGATTCTTCCTGCGATGCTCTGCATGAGACCTCGCCGCCGTACCGAGAAGAACGTCGAGGCCCCATCGCCCACACCAACTCCCGATGAGCCTGCCCATCACGATTCGGATCCTGAACTCAAGATTCATCCGTTCCCACCTGTCGAGGCACGGCGACCACGCCGAGTCGGCGCGGTGAAGTGACATTGAGCAACCCTGCGCAGACACGCTCGGCAATGAATTTCCGAGCGTGTCGTCAGAGTGTCTGAGCGAAGAAGTGCTTACTTCTTGTGGACCTTGTGACAGGCGCCACAGGAACCCGTGACAGCCTTGAATGCTTCTTGAGCACCGGCCGCGTCCTTGGCTTCGATCTTGGCGAGGACCGCAGCACTCCCTTCACGCAGCTGTTTGGCCGCATTCGCCCAGTCCGCATCGGGACAGCGTCCATCGTCCATCATCGTGAAGCTGGATTCGTTCAGCAGAGCGGCCTTCGTTGCCAGATCGGCCCAGGCCTGATCGTTTGCTGGCGGGGTCTTCAAACCTTCGCCGATGCCTGCACAATTGGGCTTCACCAGCCCTGCCATCATCTGCTTCGTTGTCAGGACTCGCGACTTTCCTTTCTTGACCTGAGCGGACACTCCCAGCGAAAGAGCCGAAACGAGAGCCACAACCATTGCCGCGCACAAAACCTTCTTCATGACGATTACCCTTCCTGAAAAGAACGACACCAAAACAAGACGAACCGTGCCTTGAAAATCCAGATCGCTGACAAAGCGATCAGGATTGTGATCTCGCACGCCGCCGTAAAACACGACATCTAGAGCTATACATCCAATTTGGCTGATGCCAATGTACCGGCAGGAATTGGAAACGCAAGCGATCAAGTCGACTTGATCTGGGCAACCTCTTTTTTCAAAGCAGGGTGGGACCGGATCACTTCGAGCGCCGGCCCACCATCAGGAATCTTTGAGAAGTGCTGGTGGGCCCGCGCGGCGAAGCGCCACTTGTCCCACCCTACGCCCTGCCCGGCTTCGAAAGAGCATTTGCTCTGCTGTCTCGATACAAGTCTCACTGACGTGACTTCAGGAATGCAACGAGGTCTGCCAGTTGCTCTCGGGTGAATTGCGTTTCCAGACCGGCTGGCATGATCGAGACCGTTCCGGGAACGATTTCCTCGATGTCGTCGCGGGAAATGCGGACCTCCTCTTTAGCACCTGTGGCCATCGTGATTTCATCAGCCGTTTCACGTCGAATCAGGCCATTGATTGATTTGCCGGACTTGGTCACGATCAGCACCGGTTCGTAACTGCGGACGAAACTGACACTGGGATAAAGCAGCGACTCCAACAAATCTCGTTCTGTTCGAATCTTTCCGATCCGCGAAAGGTCGGGGCCAATCGTTCCACCCAGATATCCGATTGCATGACACGCCGAGCAGGCTGCTTTCGAAGAATGGAAAATCTGCTGGCCGCGCCGCACATCACCGTCATGGAGTGAATTCGCCAGTTCATCCAGACGCTGCTTTTGTTTGCCTGCTTCCGCATTGATTTCCAGATACAACGGCTCTGCTTCCTGCTGAACTGCAGGCGGAAACTTCGCGAGCTTCTGTTTGACGGTGTCGACGCGTAGCTTGGTCAGGATGGGTGATTCTTTAAGAGACGCGACCAGTTTTCGCCCGACATTCTCATCGGTCGCAGTTTCAAACAGCCCGAGCAAGCGATTCAGCTCCAGAGGCCCGATGCTCGCGACCTGGTTTGCCAACGAGGCTTGTTGATCGACGCTGAGTTTGGCTCGCGTTAATGCTTCAACGGCGGCTGACCGAGTTGCCACTGACGTCTGTTCGCCCAGATGACCCAGCAGCAAGGTAAAGCTGGCCTGATCGAGAAGAGCGCCGGAGGCAGGAAATGCAGCCAGGGCTTCGATCCTTCGTTCTGCCGACGATGATGGATCTGCCGCCTGACGCTTCAGCGCCGCAACCAGATCATCCCCCCCGGTCTTCGGCAATGGGACGGCACGTACGACAGCGATCGCTTGAGTCACCATCGAATCCTCTGTCGTTGCCAGTACCGCAGTCAATGCCGCAATCCAGGCATCGGGAAGCTGTTTCAGCGCCGACCGCTGCATCGCCATCAGGCTTACGATCTTCACGGGACGCAACGATTCTGCTCCAGCAGGCGAGCGTAACTGGCTGGCGATCAGATCCTGTACGGTACCGGTAGAACTGAACCGGGCCAGCAGTTTGATCAGGTCTTCGGAATTCTCGGGGGATACTTTCGGACGAGCTAATTCCTGTCGGAAGTAACCTGCCAGCGCATCGCCCCATTCGGGGTGTCGTCCGACCATCCAGAGAGCGGTTTCGCGGAGTGAGGCATCCTGCGACGACAATTGTCCGACGACAAATGCGGGATCAACTCGTCCCCCTGGCATCTGGTCCAAGGCCACCATCGACAGACGCTGTACAGTAGGGTTACTGCTGTTCAGTCCCTTTGCCGTCTCGATCGCATCCGCGATTTCAATCAACGCGTAGGTGATCCCGTGTTCACGAAAACGATCTGCAGTCTCGGCCGCTCCCGCAACTTCCAGAAGTAGTGGAACCGCAGATTTGTCTTCCAGGCGTCCCATGATTTCTGCGGTCAGTCGCTGATGTTGTGGAGATCCTTCCCGCAACAATTTCACGACCTGCGGCATCGCCGATGGATCTCGCCAGAGGCTGACGGAGTGCAGTGCCGCCTGTTGGACTGTCGGACTGGGATCGAGCAACGCGTTACGAACGAGGCCCCTGGCGGCAGGAAGGTCAATGCGTGTGAGTGCCCATATCGCGTTCAGTCTTGCTGATTCCGATGCACGTTTGTCCTCGAACACCGACTTCAGCGAAGCAACAGCCTCAGCACCTTTTCGTCCGAGCAGATGAATCGCACGGTGCTGCACTGCAGGGCGTCTATCGCCGAGCAGTTCAGTCAGGTTCGCTGCCGATTGCTTTGCCCAGTCAATCTTGATTCCACGAGGATCATCGATTGGGGCAGCAGCGGTCCGACGAATTCGATAGACCGCTCCGATGACATCCGGCTTGGCGAGTTGCGACGTCGGACAGCAGAGCTTATACCAGCCTCCTGTATCACACACAATCACGCTTCCATCGGCATCTTCAATGACATCAGTCGGATGAAAATCGAGATGATCGGAGACAACGAGATCCGAATCGGTCGATTCAAACGTCGCCCCGCGTGGTTTCAGAGCATGTCGCGAGACCTTGTGCATGTTGAACTGACAGGCGAACACATTGTTACGAAAGTCGTCCCCGAATGCGTCCGATTCATACCGAGCCAGACCGCATGGGGCGGCTGCACCCATGTGAACGAGTGGCGGCAGGAGATCGCCCGTTCGTGGATGAAAATCTGTGACGTTGTGAACCTTGCCGTAGACTCCACCGTAAACGGCGTGAATCATCCCGTCGCGTAATCCCCCGCCAGGGTTCTGCAGAAAGGTTGTGGTAAACAGACGCTCGCCACCCGGCGTGAAGACGACGTCAACAGGATTATCCATTCCGCCGGTCATGACATTTTCGACGGGGCCTGTCCCGTCCGCTCGCCGCCGGAAGATGTGCGACGCTTTTGTTACAAGAGGCTTCTTGCCGGGCTGTTCATAAGTCTGCTCTGCAAAAGCCCCCTTACACCAGTAGATCCAGCCATCGGGGCCCAGGTACGGACCGTGCAGGTCGTTGGCACAACCTGTTAAGGTCTTGCCAGCAAACCATTCTTCGCGTTTATCGGCCACTCCATCTCCATCGGTATCTGTCAGCTTCCAGATACTCGGTGGGGCAGCCACGTAAAGGGAACCGTCGTACCAGAGCGTTCCCTCGGGAAACATCATCTTGTCTGCAAAGACGATGCTTTTGTCATACTTGCCGTCCCCGTCCGTATCCTGTAACCGGACGATACGGTGGGACCTGTCTTCGAGTTGCTTCTGGACAGGGTCATTCGAACCTGATGAGTCAGCGACGTACAGGCGGCCAAGTTCATCAAAGTCGGCAGTGATCGGTCGGTCGACCAATGGTGACGTTGCAACCAGTTCAATCTGAAATCCATCGGGAAGTGTGAACTTGTGGCCGTTCAGTTGCACTTCAACGGCAAACGCCGGCATCCAGCAGATGCAGACTAATCCCAACGACAGCAGAATTCGGGGCATGAGAGTTTTCCCGTATCGTTTCACCTGAAATCACGGCAAAGGCATTTTTCAACTCACATAGATGTACCCGCGCCGAATGCACGATGGAAGCAGAAAGCTACCAATCCAGCGATTTCGGAAGCATGGCATTGGTGCGAATGTGTCATGCAAAGGTTGCCTCAGTGAAGTCTGGAATCATGGAAAATTCATCACTCATGTCGAGGGTCACGCAGATTGTGTGGCACGCCATGAGGTCTTCCGAAGGGCGTGGTCGCGCGAGCGTCAGTATTCATCTCGTCGTCAGTGACAAACGTCTGCTGAGAATGCGACGATGCCAATGTGAATTTCTGTCGGCCGCATACCGCCGAACGCTGGATCATGGCATGTTTTGGCGATGCCGTGGACCACGCCCTTCGGTAGACCTCATGGCGTGCCACACGACTACTGATTGCGTACCAGGTAGGTCACAACATTGGAGCGAGCGATGAGTCCTCGACAAGGGCGCGATGGCTTCGTTAAGGCTGAAATCGCTGATCGAACGACCCGGAAAAGCATGGCTTGCATGTAGTGGCATCGGTGAAAGCGACATCATGCCGTAACACGTGGCATGACCTGATTTTTTACCTTCTTACAAAACGAGAATTCATGCGAAAAGAAGTGTTGACCGCATTGGAAAGACCATCTATGTTCCCGCCGCACGCTGCAGCCAACGCAGCCGCAAACGAGTTGTGAAGTGATTGATTCAAAGACTTAAAAACAACATC
The DNA here is from genome assembly GCA_963977965.1 of uncultured Schlesneria sp. Taxonomy (GTDB): domain Bacteria; phylum Planctomycetota; class Planctomycetia; order Planctomycetales; family Planctomycetaceae; genus Schlesneria. The sequence continues at coordinate 12,792 of CAXBSB010000088.1, read as the reverse complement.
AATTGCCTGCGACCTGATCGCAAAGTGACAACTGCCAGCCGCATGGATGCGAACGGCACTGACACTGGTGGTTGATGATGGGGCTGAGTTCCGCACGGATGCGGTACAGCCCATTGATATCCAGTCGACCGATCGCCCCGGAAGCAATAGAATCCTTCGCCCCCCTGGGATCTGTTGCTTCCGGGCATTCTTTTTCTTTGCTTGCCCGGTTGTTGCTGACCAGCGGCATCAAGTCGATCTGGAGAGTCTGGAATCCATCAGACCTACTCTTCATCCAGTTGACTTAGACGCTCATCGACGTACGAAAAGAAGTCCTGCGAGCCTGAGATTTCCCAGATCTCGTGATCCCAGTCCACGGTTGTGATTGTCCCGTTCGTACGGTGAAAGCACTGTGCGTTCCCTGCCCCGTCCGGGTGAAACTCAAGAAGATCCCGAAATTCGTAGCCTTCAGGGTACGTGTTCAGATCCTTGCAAATCGGGTCGAGCATCTCAGCCATCACTGAGATGATGCCATTGCTCAGGATCGGACCAAACCCGTCGTGAATCGCATAGAGGCGGGCGAGGTCATCGGGAATCTGCCATCCGTAGTTCACGAGGCAGGAATTGGGTTCAGGATTGGGAGTCGGTGGGCCGCCCGTGTAAACCTCATAATACCGGCGCTGGTCGTACAGCATCATCTCCAGAAAATAATGCAGAACCCAGTTCGTTTCGGTTTTCTCGGCATACAGGTACTGGCACCGGTCACAAAGCGTCTCGATCAGAGTCGGGATCTTTTTCGTCAGAGAGGAAAAAAGAGTCCTGATCGCGGATCGAAGGTTCAAGCCGTTCAGATGAGCCCACGGACAATCGCTGGGAAAGTTCCCCAGTGGGTAATAATTGGCGCTGTTTTGATCCTCGAAGATCAGGCGGATAGCATCGAACCCGTGCTTGTCGACGAGTTCTCTTTCAAGATTTGTGGTCCTCACAAATTCGGGGTCGAATTCCAGGGACGGGTCACGCTTGAGTTGATGCTTGTATTCACGTCTGAGTTGATCGAGCATGATTGCCTCGGAATCTTTCCGTTCTCGCTGTAATCGCCTTCGTCCCGCAAATCAAAGCGACGACGATGCGGCGTCATTCAATCCTCACCTCAAGCCCCGAATTCTGTCAATCATTCGGCGTTCGTAGTACCAAAACTCGACACGACACGGAAATACGACCCCCACGAAAATGTTCTCGCAGCCTCTCACTCGACCAATCGTGTGGCGTTCTGCATAATGGAGTTGCGTGTGTGATCAATTCTGAATGAGGGAGCAAAACGTGCCGGGTTGGGCGATCGAGTTGGGTGTGGTCGTGCTGATGGCGCTGTTAAACGGCTTCTTCGCCGCCGCTGAAATTGCGATCCTCACCGCCCGACGTGGACGTCTGGAACAGTGGGCTGAAGATGGTGACGGTGCGTCGCGCGTCGCCTTGGGTCTCGCTCGTGATTCTGATCGCTTCCTGCCGACCGTGCAGGTCGGGATTACCCTGGTTGGTACGTTTGCGTCGGCGTTTGCAGGTGCCAGACTCGCCGAACCCCTGGCACTCGTTCTCCAACAAGTCCCCGTGGTGTGGGTTGCCGAACGGCGAGTCGGGCTAGCTCTTGGAATCGTCGTCTGTGGAATTGCGTTTCTGCAGTTGATTCTCGGAGAACTCGTTCCCAAGCGGATCGCCTTCCAGAATGCCGAACCGATCGCGCGGCTGGTTGCGTATCCCATGTATCTTTTGCAGCGGATCTCGCGGCCTGCAATCTGGGGATTGCATATCACCACGACAATCGTGCTCAAGATGCTTGGTCAGAAAATTGAGCCACAACGAACGGTGTCCGTCGAAGATATCGAACATCTGATCGAAACCGGCTCTGAAACCGGTGTGCTGGAAGAGTCGGAACACAAGGTGGCAATGGAAGCGTTGCGACTCGGCGATCGAACGGTTGTTGATATCCTGCGTCCGCGTATTGATATCGACGCCGTTGATATCGACACGCCGTCTGAGGAAGTTGTCGGTGCCATCGCCATGTCGGGGTTTTCTCGAGTCCCCGTCTGTGAGGGGACCATCGATACGATAGTCGGATTCGTCTATATCAAGGATGTCTTCCTGCAGCAGTACCTGGGGCGACCGATCGATCTGCGTCGACTGATTCGACCACCACTCTTTATTCCCAAATCGCTGACGATCACTCGCCTGCTGGAATTGTTTCAGGAGCACAAGACTCAACTGGCGTTTGTGCTTGATGAATACGGCGGGACCCAGGGAATGGTGACGCTGGAAGATGTCATGGAAATGCTGGTTGGCGAAATCCATGATGAACTGCGTCACGAACGAAGTTCCAAGCAGAACCACGAACAGGCGATCGTCAAACGTGAGGATGGCAGTTTGCTGGTCGATGGTGCCGTCAACCTGCACGAACTGGAACAGGCTCTGGAAGTAAGTCGCTGGCCGGAACCGGTTCCTCGCGGAATTGGAACGGTTTCGGGGTTGGTTCTGGCGCTGCTTAAACGCCCGCCGAATATCGGTGACATTCTGAAATGGAGCGATCTGCGGATTGAGATCGTGGATATGGACGGTCCCAAGATTGACCGCTTGTTGATCACCCCCGAAGATCAGACTCAAGGTGAGGCCGAGTCACCCTCTGCGGAGTAACTTCGACGGTGTTCTCGGTCATGAATGTTGACAAGAAGTCAACGCAAAGACGCCAGGGCGCAGAGACGCAAAGGGACGGTCGTACGATCCCACTGCGTCCCGCGACAAATTGTCGTCTACTGACCAAGTCCCTTCTTGTAGGCTTTGATTGTGACGTCCACTCGGAAGTTGACAATTTTCTTCCCCCATTCGATCGTCTTTTCCGTCGGGGCCAGATTCACTCCGTTGATCCGGAATTTGCCCGCCTGAATCCGCTGGCTGGCCCGGACACTCTCGGGGTCGACGGCCATCATCATCGCGGTCATTGCGAAGTCGTCGTGTAACCCTTCGTTCTCCTGTTGAATCCCCTCCCCTTCCAGCCATTTCGTGACCTGTGCGAAATCGTAGTACTCGGGGATGTAGTGCAGGGTCGTCTTGCCTCCATTCCATTTCTGGTTCAGCTTTTCGGCGACTTTCTTCATCCCGGCCTGATTGCCTCCGCTGTCACCGATCAGCATGATTCGCTTGAAGCCATGAGTTCGCAGAGAAGCACAGATATCTGTCAACAACAGTTCATACGTCTCTTCGGTAACGCTGATGGTTCCCGGATACTTCATATGTAATGAGGGAGGATCGATGTCACCTTCGGGAACGAATGGGACGATGGGAGCGACCAGTGCATTACCGAGTTTCCTGGCGATCGCTTCGGTTGTGGCTTTCAGAACGACATTGTGTTTGCCCGTGACCAGGTACGGCCCATTCTGTTCAATACCACCTGTTGCAACGATTACGGTGTCTTTGCCCGCTCGCATGGCATCTCGAATTTCCATCCATGTCAGATCTTCCATGAAGACCGTGTCACGTGCCGCAATGGGACGAGGTGATTCTGGATCAGGCTTGACCGGGTCTGGAACTGCTGCAAATGCGAGGGCGATGATCGAGCAGGTTCCAATGGCAATTCGTAACATGATTGTCCTCAGGAGGTGAATCTGAATTGAAGGGGCAACTCGCGGCGGTCTCTCTGCAGGTGGCTGTCGTGACGAAACAGTCAGCCACTTCAGTGCGGATTTCGCTCCCGTTCAGTATAACAACTTCCTTCGTTCAGCTTCATTCTCAAGACTGTGAGTCATTCATGCGACGGGTGATTGCCGCTGCCTGCCTGATCGTGTCTATCGCCTCTGCGGCGTTTGCAGAGACCATCTGGATCGAAGGGGAAAAGCCTTCGAAATCCACGATGAACCGGCATCCCTGGTGGTATGACCAGGTGAAGAAAGATCAGCTATCGGGCGGCGACTGGATCAGCAACTTTGAGCCGAAGAAAACGGGCGAGGCTCAGTATTCAGTAACGCCAAAGGAACCAGGAAAGTTCGAGTTCTGGGTACGGGCGAATCCCATTCAATCGAAGTTATCGTTTCGCTTAAATGACGGTGACTGGAAGCCGATTGAATTCGACAAATCGGGCGGAGAACCGACCAATATCGCGGCCGACGGCAAGACTGATCTCAGGTTCATCGCCTGGATCAAGGTCGGCTCCCTGGACTTGAAGCGTGGGGCGAACTCGCTTCAGTTCCGGATGGACAGCGTCAACTCGCATCACGGTGGCCTCGATTGTTTCGTGCTTTCGACTGAGCCATTTCGTCCCCGCGGCATCCTGAAACCGGGCGAAACCCCAATAGCGGCGGCGTCGGAAGCGGACTGGTTCGCGTTTGATCCATCGGCCGATTCGTTTCAGAAGCCGTCTGTCATCGATCTGCGGTCACTCAATGAAAAATTCGCTGGTGAGCGCGGATTCATCACTGCGAAAGATGGCCACTTCGTACACAGCCAGTCTGGCGAAGCAGTGCGATTCTGGGCGGTGAACGGTCCATTTGCGAAGAATCGCGAGGACTTGCAGCGTGAAGCCAGGCAACTGGCGAAGTACGGAGTCAATCTGGTTCGCCTGCATGGTCCGATGTTTGACAAGCGAGGTGAAGTTGATCCGGCCCGCGTACAGCACGCAATTAATGTTGTCGAAACGATGAAGGCTGAGGGGATTTATACGCATCTCTCAATCTATTTCCCTCTCTGGTTTGATCCTCCTGCCGATCTGGAATGGATGCGAGGATACGACGGCAAAACTCATTCGTTCGCAACGCTGTACTTCAACGCGAAGTTTCAGGAGAAATACCGAAGCTGGTGGAAAGCCGTGCTGACAACTCCCAGTCCGACATCGGGAAAGCGATTAATCGACGAACCCGCACTGTTTGGGGCAGAACTGATCAACGAAGACTCGTTTTTCTTCTGGACATTCAACGACAAACAGATCCCTGACCTGCAATTGAAAGAGATTGAACGCCAGTTCGGCGAATGGCTGAAAGCGAAGTACGGATCATTCGACAAAACGTTTGCAGCCTGGAAGGGACAGAAAGTTGCTCGTGATAATCTGGATGACAATCGGATTGGTTTCCGTCCACTCTGGAACATCGCCCACGAACGAACTCAGCGCGATCAGGACACAGCGATGTTTCTGACCGAAACCCAGCGGCGGTTTTACAGCGATTCGTCAAAGTTTCTGCGTCAACTTGGCTTCCAGGGCCAGATCACGGCATCGAACTGGGTGACTGCCAGTCCTGAAGTTCTGGGACCGCTGGAAAAGTACAGCTATACCGTCGGTGATTTCATCGACAGACACGGTTATTTTGGCTGCCGGAATGAGGGTGATGCTTCGGAGTGGTCGCTGCGCGACGGTCACTTTTATGTTGATCGCAGTGCTTTGAAGTTCGAGAGCGAAGAACCTGGCAAGCCTGCTGCGTTTGTTCATCCGGGAATGGATGTCCACTACAACAATCAGCCCTCGATGATTTCAGAGACAACGTGGAACCGACCGAACCGACATCGAACTGAAGCTCCCGTATATCTTGCTGTTTTTGGAGCGTTGCAGGATAGCGATGGCATCGTCCACTTCGCGAAGGATGGAATCGACTGGTCTGTGAAACCGGGCTACTTCATGCAACCGTGGACGCTGACGGCACCGTCTCAGATGGGGCAGTTTCCGGCCGCAGCACTGATCTATCGTTGTGGTCTCGTCAAAACAGGAAGCGTCATGGCCGATGTGAAACTGGCCGTTGACGACTTGTTGAAATTGAAGGGAACCCCGCTGCCTCAGGATGCTGCCTTCGACGAACTTCGCTTGAAGGATGTGCCGACAGGAACCACTGTCAGTCCAGGGCAACGGATCGATCCTCTGATTCATTTTGTCGGTCGTACTGACGTCACGTTTATTCCGCCCGGTTCAAAGTTGAGTAGCTCGACGAATCTTCAGCCGTTGTCTGCGTTCGTCGATCACAAGGCGAAGACCGTCACCAGCAGTACCAAGGAACTGAAACTCGACTGGGGGCGAGGTGTCTTGACCATCAACGCAACTGCAGTCCAGGGGGCGAGTGGAAACCTTTCAGCGGCGGGTGAGGTCAAGTTGTCTGATGTCACGCTGACGATCCCTCGCGATGTGGCTCATGCTCTGGTCGTCAGTCTGGATGGACAGCCGTTATCTGCTTCGAAGCGGATGCTGCTGCAGGTGATGACCGAAGAAAAAGCAACCGGATTTCGAACGGAACCCGCTGGCGACAGACGACATCGCATCGTTTCAATTGGACAGAATCCATGGCTTGTTCGCAAGATTGAGGGGAACGTTCAGTTCCAGCGGGCAGACGCGAACACATTAAAAGTGACATGCCTCAACCCATACGGAGAAGCGACCTCCTTGACGTCGTCTGGCGGTGTCATCAAGCTTCATCCCGATACAATCTATTATTTGATCGAAGCTCCGTGATCGGCGGCGAACTCTCGCCTGATGATAACTGTTCGATCCGCACTTACATGTTGATTACGCATCTCTGTCATTCATCAATTCGTCCTGGTCGGAAGGTTTGCCATGAATCGTCGCACGTTTTTTCAATCGGGGATTGCCGGACTGGGAATGGCCTCGCTCGCCCCGCATCTGTTCGCGGCTGAAAAAACGGCGGCTCCGCGGACAGCACTGATCGGATGCGGCTGGTACGGGAAGGCTGATCTGCTCAGGCTGATTCAGGTTTCACCCGTGGAAGTTGTTGGGCTGTGCGACGTCGACAAGACGATGTTGTCAGAAGCAGCCGACATCGTGACGCAGAGGCAAAAGGGGCAAAAGCGTCCGCAGACGTTTGGTGATTACCGCGAACTGTTGAAGCAGACTCAACCAGAACTGGTATTGATCGCCACTCCCGATCACTGGCACGCGTTGCCCGCCATTGCTGCCATTCAATCTGGTGCGGACGTTTATCTGCAGAAGCCGATCAGTGTTGATGTCGTCGAGGGGCAGGCAATCCTGGCGGCGGCACGCAAGCATAATCGAGTCGTCCAGATCGGGACCCAGCGTCGCAGTACGCCACACCTGATTGAGGCACGTAACCAGATCGTCAAAGAGGGAAAACTGGGAACGATCGGGCTGGTCGAAATCTATTGCTACTATCACATGCGGGCTCGCGAGAATCCTCCGAATGTGGCACCACCCGAGAATCTTGATTATGAAATGTGGACCGGCCCTGCTCCGCTGCTTCCCTACAATTCGCTCGTGCATCCCCGTCGCTGGCGGGCGTTTATGGAGTACGGGAATGGAATTGTCGGTGACATGTGCGTTCACATGCTCGACATGGTCCGCTGGATGATGGACCTGGGATGGCCCGATCACATCTCGTCCGATGGCGGGATCTATGTTGATAAGACCAGCCGCGCGAACATCAGCGATACTCAGACGGCGACATTCCAGTTTGGTTCGCTTCCGGTTGTCTGGACTCATCGGACATGGGGATCGGCACCCGATCCGCAGTATCCGTGGGGAGCGACTTTTTATGGTGACAAGGGAACGTTGCGCTGCAGCGTGAACAGTTACGATTTTCAGCCAAACGGCGGTGCACCGGTCCATCGCGATGTGACATACGAACTGGACAAGTATCCGGAAGACAAGACTGAGAAAGATCTGGAAAAGCACGTTGCTCCGGCGATTCGCGGCCATATGCTCGATCTGCTGCAGGCGCGGGAAAACCGTGGCAAGCCGGTCGCTGATGTTGAGCAGGGCCACATTTCGTCGGCCAGTTGCATCCTGGCCAACATGTCGATGGAACTCGGAAGATCCCTCAAATGGGACAAAGAGAAACAACGCATTGTGAATGACGACGAAGCCAATCGCCGCCTGCGCAGGCCATATCGAGCCCCCTGGGTTCACCCGGAACCGGATCAGGTGTGATGTTCTGAGAACGCGGTCGTGGATCTTCGTTCTGGGCTGAAGCGATGCATGGTGTCTGTGGGTGGGGAGAATCAAGATGTTTCGCACGGTAATGTGTGGCGTAATTCTCCTGTTGAGCCTCACTGCCATGGCTGAGGAAAAAAGTCCCTCAGAGAAGGCGATCTCAGAAGCCATATCGATGATGGAAGCCAGGCGAGATGCAATTGTAGATCCGCTGGAACGTGCGAGAATCGACAAGGCGATTCGGGAATTGGAGGTGCTCCTCGAAGAACCAGCCTCGAAACCCTTAGGTGGTTTTGCCATCGATATGGAGCTTCTCAAGAAGAAATTTGCGGCCAGACCCGTGTACGACCCAAAGTCAGGAGAGCTGACGTTGAAGTACGATTTTCCGGGCAAGGCGCAACTGGCAGATTTTGAATATCGCGACAAGCAGGTGTCATTGACGAAAAAGTCATTGTCGATCGAAGCAGATGGCGAAGTGAAACATCTTGCCCGATTCAAAAGTTTCAGTGTTTCAGCGGTGATGACAATTCGAACCATGTCAGGAGCAGCGATCGGTTCAACCAGCGGCTTCAGCCTGATGGCTGCGGGGGATAACCACGATGCGGCGATTCTGTTGCCACTAAACGGAGCCGCCCCGTTTAAGGTCGTCGCGCCCCGACTGCGTTCTGGAAGCATCCCGGTTCAGTTTCGAATGTCACCAGAGAAAATCACGGTACGGTACGGCGGAGAAACGTTGAGCATGCCGAATCCGCAATCTGACGCCGTTCATCAACTCGTATTGCGTGGTGGCAACGACGGGTGCATGTTTTCGAATCTTGAAATCGTCGGAGTGCCAGATCCTGTGTGGTTCAAAGACTTCGCGAAAAGCGAGTGATCATGCCCAATCCCGTGACTTCAGTGCCCAGCTCGTCGGTATAACGTTTTGCGTGACAGGCTGATTATCGCACCCTTGCGAGTGGCAGATCGCCGACCACCTGGCAAAATTGACTCCATCGACCTGCCATCATTCCAGTGAAACTACCGGCCGCATAGCTGGATTTGTGATCTTACAACTTCATATCTGCTTGGCACACGGCATGCGTGAGCATCAGCCCGCAGGGTGTAGTGCAGTACTTCGACTTTCTGCCGTAATAGCCGGTCCCAAATCGCCAATCCTGAGGACTGCGACATGAACAACTGGATCCGCTGGTTTTCTGAGACGTCACTGTCGGATATCCCGAGTGTAGGTGGCAAGAATGCGTCTCTCGGTGAAATGTACCGCGAACTGGCAGGACGCGGTGTTCAAGTTCCCAATGGCTTTGCAATCACTGCAGATGCGTACTGGCACTTCCTGTCTCAGACAGGAACTGACAAGAAAATCCGCCAGATCCTGGATATGCTGAATCCCGACGACATGCAGAGTCTTCGCGAATGTGGCCAATCCATTCGGCAGACGATCATCGCCGCCGAACTTCCGATCGATTTACAGGCCGCTATCGCCGACGCTTATGATAACCTGAGCGGTGGAACAGGACGCAGCCTTGATGTTGCCGTCAGAAGCAGCGCCACCGCCGAAGACCTTCCTGATGCAAGTTTCGCTGGCCAGCAGGAGACGTACCTCAACGTCCAGGGCCGCTCACCATTACTGGAGACCTGTAAACGCTGTTTCGCGTCGTTGTTTACCGATCGAGCGATCTCGTATCGTCGCCACAAGGGATTCGATGATTTCCGAATCGGCCTCTCGATCGGAGTGCAGCGGATGGTCCGTTCGGATCTGGCGACATCGGGAGTGATGTTTTCAATCGATACGGAAACCGGATTCCGCAATGCCGTCCTGATCAATGCCGCGTATGGACTTGGAGAGAACGTCGTTCAAGGTGCCGTGAATCCTGATGAATATCTCGTCTTCAAACCCACACTCGCCTCAGGCTTTCGCCCGATCCTTCAGAAGCGACTCGGCAATAAAGAATTCAAACTGATTTACGACGTCGGTGGCGGGCGGATGACGCGAAATGTTCCGGTCCCTGAAGTTGATCGAGCCCGATTTGCGATCACAGACGATGAGATTCTGACGCTGTCTCGCTGGGCCTGCATCATTGAGGACCACTATTCCCACAAACGTGGCGTGTTCACCCCGATGGACATGGAATGGGCTAAGGACGGGATTACGGGAGAACTCTGGATCGTTCAGGCCCGGCCGGAAACCGTGCAGTCACAGAAGGAATGGAACGTTCAAGAGATTTATTCGCTGAAAGAGACTGGGCCCGTCCTGGTCAGCGGTCGCAGTGTCGGTGAGAGAATCGGTCAGGGGCCAGTCCATGTGATCACGCATGCCAGCAACTTGGCAGAATTTCGCGCGGGTGAGGTTCTGGTCACGGACAAGACTGATCCGGACTGGGAGCCAACCATGAAGAAGGCGGCCGCGATCGTGACGAATCGTGGCGGACGAACGTGTCATGCCGCCATCGTCAGTCGCGAACTGGGCCTTCCTGCCGTTGTCGGAACCGAAACGGGGACAGAAAAGCTGCAGACCGGTCAGGTTGTCACCGTTTCCTGTGCTGAAGGAGACGAAGGACATGTCTATGGCGGCAACCTGAAGTTCGATGTTGAGCGTCGTGACATGCGGTCGATGGCACGAACTGTCACCAAGGTCATGATGAACATCGGCAACCCAGAAGAAGCCTTTCGTCTGTCGTTTCTACCGAACGATGGAGTCGGCCTCGCTCGGGAAGAATTCATCATTTCGACGTACATCAAGATCCATCCGCAAGCCCTGCTGGATTATGATCGACTGACTGATCTAACGGTCAAACAGGAGATTGATCTGCTGACTGCAGGGTATTCCGACAAACCTCAGTTCTTCATCGAGAAGCTGGCTCAAGGTGTGGCGACGATCGCTGCCGCGTTTTATCCCAAAGACGTGATCGTGCGGATGAGCGACTTCAAAACGAATGAGTACGCAAACTTGATCGGCGGCCAGCCATATGAGCCCGTTGAAGAGAATCCGATGATCGGATTCCGGGGAGCGTCACGGTACTACGACGATCGGTACCGCGATGCGTTCGCACTGGAATGTCACGCGATGAAGAAGGTCCGCGACGAGATGGGGCTGCGAAATCTGAAGTTAATGATCCCCTTCTGCCGCACGGTGGAAGAGGGACGTCGAGTTCTGGCAGAAATGTCGCGTCACGGGCTGAATCGGGGAGAGAATGGATTGGAGGTCTATGTCATGTGCGAGATCCCCAGCAACGTGATTCTGGCTGAAGAGTTCGCGGAAGTCTTCGATGGATTCTCCATCGGTTCGAATGACCTGACACAACTGGTCCTGGGAGTTGATCGCGATTCTGAGATCGTTGCACATGTGTTTGACGAACGTAACGCAGCGGTGACTCGCATGATTACCAGTGCGATTCAGCGAGTGCAGGCCAAAGGCCGAAAGATCGGGATCTGTGGTCAGGCCCCCAGCGACTATCCGGAATTCGCAAAGTTTCTCGTCGAACAGGGAATCGACAGCATTTCGCTTAATCCCGATTCATTGCTCAGGACGACAGCGACGATTGTCGAAATGGAACGGCAGTTAGGACGAATTCCGTCGACATCGTGAAGTCTGTGCGGGCGGTGCTGATGTACGACGAACAGTTCATCGGTCGGCGATCATCAACACGATTGCCTTGTAGTGACAGGCGCTTCCAGCCATGACCAGTAGATGCCAGATCGCATGAGAAAAACGGACTCGGGCGCTCAGCATCAGGAAGACCGTGCCGATGGAATAACAGGCTCCACCAGCGATGATCCAGTACACGAGGACTGCAGGCGACGATCGAGACATCTCGCCCAGTCCGATGATTGGCAGGAATCCCATCAGCCCGTAGAGCGATTTGTCGGATCGCGACAAGTCACGAACCTGGATGGCTCGCGCGACTCCACATGCAGCCAGAAACCACATACTACCGAGCAGCCATGGCCAGATTCCGTGGTTCAGATACGTCACCGAAAGCGGAGTACAAGTTCCAGCGATCAACAGAAAAATGCAGGCCTGATCGAGAGTTCGGAAAAACCTTCGCCATTCGAGATCATAAAACAGGTGTGACAGAGTCGAACTGGCATACACCATCACGAGTGTCGCGGCATAGAGGGCACACGCCACGATTAGACCGATGGACCGGTTTGCGACGAGTTGCATCAAATGGACCGACGCCGCGAGGCTCAGCAAAAAGCCGACGCCGTGCGTCAGAATGTTTGCCATTTCGTCGGTTGGGCGAATTAATGCCGTCATGGTCAAAACCCTCAATCGTCGACGGATCATGCCACAATGTGCGCCCCGTCGCCGAATCTGCGCGGCTTTGGCGCTTCTCGTTGCCGATTTTATCGCCTGTCCGTCAGCACGACAGAGGTTCTGTCATCAGCAGTGGCAGGAACGATGTACGCAAACCGATCAGGATTGCAGCGAGGAACCATTCAGCGAATTCTTCTCGCGTGGCTATTGACCGTTCCAGCGTCGATGACGTTGTCAGGGACGCTGGTCGTTGTGGGCAATTTCCTGATTCCCGGCTCTTCAAACTGAATCACTTTTCCGGGTTTTCGTCCGCAGGTGCCTGAGGCGACTTCAACGTCAGTTCGAAGGCCGCAGCTTCCTCGCCATTGCGGACGAACAGGATATTGCCCGAGATCACAGGATGATTCCAGGTCTTTCCGCTGATGGCCGGGATCTTGGCAATTTCTCGAAACTCTTTGGGATTGGCTTCGACCAGAGCGATTTCGCCCACTTCGGTCAGAACGAGCAGCAACTTCTGATCGGCCAATAGCAGAACCTGCCCGGTTCCGTAGCCTTTTCCCGATCCGCGAGTCTTCCAGGTCTTCTTGCCGTCATCTGCGTTCAGGCTCATGAAAACAGGGCCGTCAAAACCATAGAT
>CAXBSB010000087.1:0-28161 GCA_963977965.1 uncultured Schlesneria sp. | reverse complement strand
TGCCTCACTTCCCGCCTGCGACCGCGATGAGTCATCGTGGCCGACTGGTCTGTGGAACGATCGGTTCGACGCCCATTGTAGTCATGGAAGGACGATTTCACGTTTACGAGGGCCACTCGCTGGATCTCATCACGCTCCCTGTCCGACTGATGCGGTTGATGGGAATCGAATTGCTGATCCTGACCAATGCGAGCGGTGGTTTGAATCCCGATTTTCGGGCGGGCAATATCGTAATGTTGACGGACCACATGAATTTCATGGGGACGAACCCCCTGATCGGCCCAAACGACGATCGATTTGGACCGAGGTTCCCAGATATCAGCGAGACCTATTCCGGCAGATGGCGAACCATCGCAGCGGGGGTGGCCGAGCGAGAGAATATCACGCTGAAACAGGGGGTGTACGCTGCCGTCACGGGACCAAACTACGAAACGAAGGCCGAAGTCCGCTTTTTCCGAATGGCTGGCGCTGATGTGATCGGCATGTCGACGGTTCCCGAGGCCCTGATTGCCGCACACGCAGGTCTGCCAGTCCTCGCATTTTCCGTCGTCACCAACGAATGCCTGGCACCGACATCAACCCCAGTTCGCGGAGAAGACGTCGTTGCCGTTGCCAATGCCGCTGCGGTCGATCTGCAACGTCTGCTTCTGGGTGTAATCGCCAATTTCCAGAGTTGATTGAGACCTGGTTTCCGAACTGCCGCTCGTAATCTCAAGTCAATATGGCTCAATGATGTAAATTGCGAGTTACCACCGAGGACACGGAAATGCGCTGAATTCCTGAATGACCATTGACTTGACGCTGAAGGGAAGTTGAGGCACGCTCGATTCAGTAATTCACTTCGTGGAGCCATCGAAATGCGGAATCGGCAGATACTCGTGGCCACAATCCTGATCATTGGTGGCCTGACTGGTGCGATTCAAACAAAGAAATTTGTCGGCTCGCTGACAACATCGGACGGTGCCAGCCTCGCTGAAAAGAATGGCAGACTGGTGCTCGTTTATGACCGCCGCGGTAGTAACGTTCAACTTGACGTGCTGAACGTCTGGAAAATCAGTTCACCGTATCTTCAAACGGCAAAAGGACGGTACCTCGCCATCGATCAGTCAGAGGACGAAGTGAAGGTCTTTCTCACGGAAAAGCCTGCCGATTCTGCAAAATGGGGTATCGAAGTTCTGGAGACCACCAGCCCCACTCGACCAACCAAGGGTTCAATTGATGAACGAAGGATGCTCGTAGGAACCTCCGAGTCCAGATTTCGATTGAGCCTGGCGGACGGCCGGTTCAAGGGCTTCTACCTCGCGGCGAACATCCCGAATGAAGAATCCGTTCCCAAAGGGACTCTTCCAACCATGTTGACGTTCAAGGTCGTCAAAGACCCGAAAAGTGCACTGACGTTTGACTATGTCGACACGACCTATGCGATTGATCATAAATAAGCCAATCGCTTTTCATTGCTGTCGAAGCGTCACTGTGATACGAGGCAGCGACACAGTGTGAATGTCGACATCCAGCCCTAACTGTTCTCGCAGCACTGATGGAGCCAGTTGCCGCATGATTTCAAGGCGTTTCTTCACATTCACGTTACGATTCACATCTCCGGACGGGACAACGGGAGGCCACGAGGTCTGCCACGTGAGTAAATCGCTTCCGGTGGCGTCGACGTCGATCAGATGATCCAGTTCGAGCGAGCGGGCCACGCTGGCGATGAGATCTGTCGGAGTTCCACTCCAACCATATGGCCCATCGGAGACGTCCGCCGCCAGTTTGATCTGCAGTTTCTTTCCCTGAAGTGGTTGAGAATTGAGTCGACCACGCACGTGCAGCGTTTCGACCTGTTCATAGTCAACAACCAGTTTGATGGGCACGTGACATTTGTCCTGCAGGATTTTTTCCAGTTGAATGACGGCTTCAACCAAAGGAAGCCGATCCCGCAAGACGAAGTCTCCGGTTAAGACCAGCTTGTCCAGAGGTTGCTCGTTCCACTTTTCATTCGCGAATCGAATCCGACTGGTGGAAAACTGTGGAAACGCTCGCTGCAGTAACGTTGCTACAAACATCTCACTTGGAGTGGCATGGATACAGCGAAATGTTCCCTGGTTGTCCCGTAGAAAAATCATGGACACCGGCTGAGTTTCTTTTTGCGATTCTGCCAGCTGCATCGACTTGAGCCACGGCGGCAGCGATGGCATCGTCTGGCAGAGCGATTGCCACAAAGCCTGCCGACTTTGAGGAAAAGGTGGCGAAACGTATCTGGCAAACGCCGCATCCGAAAGTGCGTAATTACGTGGAAATGCGTCCAGATGCATTTTCAATTCAGCATCGGGGATTCGCGTCGCAAGTTGCTGGACTCGAACAACAATCTCTGCTGGTGCTTTCTTTCCGACAGGCACACCATATCCCATCTGTACCAGCGATGGATGAGGCAGGAGGATCAATTCACCTTCCATGAACGGGGGGACAGATAGTGAGAATTCGCCTCGCGAATTCACCTGTGCCGAAGTGCGAGTTCCCAGTTCCCGGGATCGAAACGCTATTCGTACGCTACTCGCAGATGATAACTGCTCATTCCTGCTACTGTCCCAAACCTTGCCGCTGACCTGTGGCATCGGACGGACCACGATGTCCCCAGCCTGCCATGGAATACCAGTCACTAAAGATTCCGCATCACCAAATCTCGCACCGTCCATCGCAACCAGTTGGATCCAATCTTTCGGTAGACCTGCCAATCGAAATCTTCCGGTGTCGTCGGAAACCGTTTCTATACCGCGTAAGTCGATCTGCCTTCGCAGGCCGAAAGCGGGTCTGACCAGACCGATAATCGCCATGTTTGGAACAGGTTTCCCCTCTTCATCGACTACGCGCCCGATGGCTTCACCCGATGAGAGCAATTCCAGATCCGTCTGCTCCGACTTTGTTTGATGAACTTCGAATCCTCGTTCCTGAGGATTTTGCGGCGAGGCCTTTTGTAAAAGAAGGGCGCGCGGAAGGTAACCGGGAGCTTGAACCCAGAGACATGTTCCTGACGCACCGACGGGGACTTGTATCACGCCCTCACGATCTGCCGTCAGATGAAGCGCAAACCTGGAACTCGGTTGTAGCGCTGCATTGGGCCAGTCGCCCCCGATACAGTCTGCGACTACGTCGGTAACAGGTTGCTTGTCGGCATCGATAATCCGGAAACTTGTAATCGTCTTCGCATCATCCAGAATATGCGGAACGGGATGCCCCAGCGGCCTGATCTGGGGAAGCCCTCCTGGCGATTCGATGACAAGAATCGATTGCTCTTGAGATGCAACCGCATCAGGTATGACTGCCTGCTCGTCCGTCAACCAGAACCGACCGATCGAGTCTGTGACGGTCTCGTGCGTCACATTGACATTTGGCAGCGTCCAACCCGCAGTATCCAATTGGCGAGGTCGAAGCTCGACAGGTTTGTGGAATACTCGAACACGGACTCCGTTCAATGGGCGTTTCGCTCCATCCACGCACATTCCAGGCGCACGGAGCAATGGGTCACTTGCCAGTGACGGGATGCACAGACAGCACGTGAATACCAATCCGGCGAACCACTGACGCTGTATGAACATTGGCTCTCTCCTGAATCCCGCACCCTGTACGCATCCTGCGTGACAGAGCGCTTGTGATTCCAATAGCCAATACGTCTTTTCTGCCCAGAAAGCAATCAATCACGGCGATTAAGCTTTCTGGGCAGCGCCGGTTTCGAATCGTGCGAGGATCGCATCAGACGACGATTGCCGATTTGCTGCGAGCCAATTCCTCCATGAATCGGAGAGACCGAGACGTTGTCTCTTCGACGTCTGGAATCATCCCATCCAGAATCTGTGCGTTAGCAAACAATTGCTTTCCACAATCTCGGATGAATTCGTCGTTATCCGAATTCTGGCTCAGTTCGCACAGTCGATTGATCAGTGCGGCATGCGGGTTGATTTCCATAACGCGTTTTGTCTGCTCGAAATCCCGCATTGTCTGGCCGAGAACCTGCTGCAATCGACTGCTCATGTGGCTGCGCGGGTTGATCAGGCAGCACGGGCTGTCGGTCAACCGGGACGACTCTTTTACTTCCTCAACTTTGCTATCGAGAGCGCCCCGGAACAGTTCGATCACTCGCGTCAAATTCTTGTGAGCGGCCTTGGTCTCAGATTCGTCTGCCGGGTTCGTCGATTCAGGAAACTTCACATCGGCACCATCAATCGACATCACATCCTTACCTTCGTAAGAACGGAGTTGAATGAGGGCATATTCATCGATCGCATCATCCAGGAACAAGACTTCCAGATTTCGTTTGCGGAAGGCTTCCAGGTGAGGATGCTTTTCCATCGCATCAAGGTTCGGACCACTCAGATAGTAAATCTGAGACTGCCCTTCGGGGGCTCGCTTGAGGTAATCGTCCAGCGAGACTGAGGGAGCCTTACCCTTCAGGCCATCGGTGAGCAACGTACTCTCACTGGCCGAAAATGTGGAATGGAACCTCATCAGCTTGGCGATTCGCTCACGATTCTCGTAGTCCGAACCAATCCCTGTCCTCAGGATCGAACCGAATTGTTCTGCAAACGTCTTGAATGTCTCGGGCTGTTCCTGCGAAAGATCCGCCAGGTAATCGAGAACCTTTTTCGTCAGCACCTTTTTCAACTTCGGCAGCAGCTTGTGATCCTGCAATGTTTCGCGGGAAACATTGAGCGGCAGATCTGCCGAATCGACAACGCCGTACAGGAACCGCAGGTAGTCTGGCAACAGATCCTGTGAGTCATCCTGAACAAGGACTCGTTTGGCGCATAGATTGACACCATGCTGAATCTGCCCGAAACCCAGCAATTCAAAGTTTGACGGAGGACAATACAGAATCGAATGGAACTGAATTGGCGAATCACTCGACAGATGCAAATGCCATAGCGGCTTTTCTTCCGAGTGATGCGTCAGCCATTGATAGAAGCCTGCGTACTGATCTTCGGTCACCTGACTTTTGGGTTCGACCCAGATTGGCTTCTGTTCGTTCAAGACTTCGTCACCGAGCTTGATCGCGTGAGGCACGAACGTCGAGTATTTGCGGATGATGAACTTCAATCGGGTCGGTTCTGTGAATTCTTCCATCTCGTCTTTGAGATGAAGACGAATCTGAGCCCCCCTTGGAACATCGCCTTCAATTTCAGAAATTGTGAATCGCCCTGTTCCGTCAGACTCCCAGCGCCATCCCTTCTGTTCGCGGTAACTTCGAGTGACCACCTCAACCTTATCAGCCAGCATGAATGCAGAATAGAAACCGACACCGAACTGGCCGATGAGCGACAGGTCTGGCTTCGAATCGCCACTGTTCGACTGGATACTGCGCAAGAACTCCTTGGAACCGCTGTGGGCGATCGTTCCCAGGTTTTGCACGAGTTCGTCGTGCGTCAATCCGATCCCGGTGTCTCGGATGACAAGAATTCTGGCTTCCTTGTCAGGTTCGAGGGTGACCTGAAGCGGGACATCATCGCGGTACTGCGATTCCGACAATTGGATGTGTCGGAGCTTGTTGAGTGAGTCAGACGCGTTCGAAATCAACTCGCGAATCGCAATCTCGCGATTCTGATAGAGCGAATGAGATAGAATGTTCAGCAGTTGCTTGATTTCTGTCTGAAACGTGAATTCCTGCTTGTCGGACACAGGTGACTCCAAAGGTACGAGGATACAAGACGGTTAAAGGAACGCTTTGGGACGGGTTCAGATCATCCGAGTTCAGCATCCCAATTGGATGTTCGTGGAAGCAGTTGGGCCAAACTGTGGGTCAAATTGGCAGTTCGCCGACTGGTGCTGAACAAAAAAGCAACAAGCGCGCCACAGATTCACGCAGAAGCAGATCACTCGCAAAAAACTGTTACGGTGTAACAAGATGCGAATAAGTGCGAGTTTGGCTTCAAATCGCCAACTGCCACAGTGGCAGCAGCGATTGTCGGGTAGTCTCTAAAACTGGGTGGCCAGAACCGGCGCGACGTGGCGAAGTACGGGAACCCACAATCCAACCTGACGCCGGGTCATCATTTCGGTCCAGTCGCGGACGCCAGCGTTGGTCTTGCTCCACTGCCAGATTTCAATTCTAGGAATGTGTTGCCGCTGCAATGCTGCTTGCGTAGTGCACGAGGCGCCCGATCACTTCTTCGAGTCGGCCAGAATCGTTCGAAAGGTCTTCCAGATGTCGGACAATTGCCGAGCCAACGATGGCACCATCGGCAAGTCCGCGCAACTGGTCAATCTGCTCTGCGCGATTCAGGCCAAAGCCTACAGCAAGTGGAAGGTCGGTTTGTGTTCGCAACGTTCGCAGCATGTCGGCGAGTTGCGGTGCCAGAGTATCTCGTGTCCCGGTCGTGCCAGCGACGGCGATACAGTAAACAAACCCGCTGGCGTTTTTCAGGATCCGGGCCGATCGATCTGCGGGAGTCGTCGGAGCCACCAGTTGAATCAGGTCCAGTCCATGCTTCAGCACAAGGTCATGGAATTCAGCCGCTTCATCGCCGGGAAGATCGGGAACGATCAAGCCTGCGAACCCGGCAGCCCCCGCCTGCTGCACGAATGATTCGGGACCGATTCTGAAAATAATCGCGTACGAAACCATCGCCACCAGCGGAGAGGCGACTTTCTTCGAGACAGATCCGATAGCCTCGAAGATCTCAGAGACGTGCAGATGTGATCGGAGTGCACGCGTGTAAGACGACTGAATGACCGGCCCGTCTGCAATCGGGTCGCTGTAGGGAAAACCAATCTCGATGAGATCAGCACCTGCCCCGGCAAGTTCTTCGATCAAGCGGCACGTCACTTTGAGGTCCGGGTCACCAGCAGTCACGAAGGGCATAAAGGCCATCTGCTGCTTCTGACGGCGAGCAGCAAACACATCGGCGATACGAGTGGGTCGAGACACCTGAAAGTCTTTCGATAGAACAGTCGGCCGATTACAGAACCGGTGACGAAGGTTGTAGTGAATTCAGTGGCAGTCGGATCTGCATACTAAAGGTCTTGACCCGTCAAACGAGCCACTTCGTTGACGTCCTTGTCACCGCGCCCTGACAGGCAAACAACAATGATTTCATCAGGCTTCCGTTGTCGAGCTCGCTCCATCGCGTAGGCCAGGGCATGCGAACTTTCCAGTGCCGGCAGAATCCCTTCAGTACGAGCTACCAGTTGAACCGTTTCCAGCGCCTGTTGATCGCGCACCGCCACGTAGTTCACGCGACCGGTATCACGCCAGTAACTGTGCTCGGGGCCGACGCCCGGATAATCCAAACCTGCCGAGATCGAATGCACGTCCATCGTCTGGCCGTCGGGATCCTGCAGGACGTAACTGTAGCTGCCGTGCAACACACCCTTGGTTCCAAACGTCAGCGTACTGGCGTGCTCACCCGGCTTATTACCTCGGCCACCTGCTTCGACTCCCGTCAAAGCAACGCCAACGTCATCGACAAACGGATAGAACATGCCTGCAGAATTGGAACCACCGCCAACGCAAGCGACGACTTCGTCGGGCAGGCGTCCCACCGTCGCCAGGCATTGTTGTCGAGCCTCGCGTCCAATCACCGACTGGAAGTCACGGACGATCATCGGAAACGGGTGCGGTCCGACCACTGAACCGAGGATATAGTGGGTTTGCTCAACCGACGACATCCAGTCTCGCATAGCTTCATTGATGGCATCTCGCAACGTTCTTGAGCCACTGGTGACGGGCCGAACTTCGGCACCCATCGTTTTCATAATGAAAACGTTGAGCTTCTGACGGCGAATGTCTTCCTCACCCATGTAAACGACGCAGGGGAGACCAAATCGCGCACAGGCCGTTGCTGTGGCGACGCCATGCTGACCAGCCCCTGTTTCAGCGATGACTCGGGTCTTTCCCATCCGCATCGTCAACAGAGCCTGCCCCATCGTGTTGTTGATCTTGTGGGCACCGGTGTGATTCAGATCTTCGCGCTTGAAGTAAATCCTCGCTCCACCACACATTGCGGTCAGGCGTTCAGCGAAATACAGAGGATTCGGCCGTCCCACGAACGTCCGCATCAATTCATCCAGCCGACGATTGAACTCGGGATCAGCCTTTGCTCGAGCATACTCGACCGTTAACTCTTCCAGAGCATGCATTAACGTTTCGGGAACGAACCGCCGTCCAAACTCACCGAATCGCCCTTCGGAATCGGGAACATTGGAACTCGCCTTACCGGATGCCGCCGCTGAGATGGACATGAAAGCTCTTCTGAAGGAAATCGTCGCCGTGTAAGTCCTCAATCGGATGGACGATTATTGAGCCACCGTCCAGCGTGGTCAACTCGACCGCCCGTGCATGTTTGAGAAAACCAAAGAACGCAACAACGCGGTCGGATGTAATTCCGACCGCGTTGAAGGAGGAGATTTTTCGGAAGGCTCGATTTCGATCAGCGATTGACCGGAGCCCATTGGGCCTGCGTGACCGTGTTCGCTTTCGGTGGAGCCGAGACCGTTGAAAGTGGTGGCGGAGTCGTCAGACCCATTGAAGGGACAGACGATGGTGTTGGACCTGAAGTTACGACGCCGGGCAAACGATGGAATTCTTCGACCGAAACATGCTGAACTTGACCGTTCGCTGGTCGCTGGAAGGTTGTTGAATCCGTGCTGCCGGGAGCGGGAATCGGTTCGTTGTTGGCTGGTGGCATTGGTGCCGACGAGTTTGGTGCCGGAGTCGGCTGAATGTTCGATGGAACGGCCTGGGCTGGAGTCGGTGATGACGGAGCATAGTTCATGCTAGAACCGTGCGACTGTCCGCAGCCACAGCTTGAACCACCGCCACCGCCGTAACTCCCGACGCTTCCGTCGATTACGGATCCGGACATGCCACAGTTATTGCCTCCACAGATCGAGCATGCTGAGCAGTCGTCGCTCCAACTGTAGTTCTGACAACAGTTTCGTGCTCGACAGGATGCAATCTTCGTGTGCAACCAATTCGTCAGACAGCACCCACCACCGCCTCCACAGGGATCACAGGGGTTCGACGAAACGCATTGAGTATGGCAGCAGCCGACGGAAGTCAGCAACATGGCACTTAAACAGATCAGCGGACGCAGATTCATGGGAAGCCTTTCCCTAAACTCTCGATTTGATGGACACCCGAGACAAAATCTCCTGCATCCATTCATCGGCCGTTACAATCCGCAAACTTTACGGATTCTACCTGTTTTTCTATTTTTTCGTGTTTAGTTGAATAGGTAGAATAAAACGGATGAGACGACTTTTCCGAATAAAGCGAGTTTGCAGCCGACTTCCAAGCCGAAAGTTCTGATTTCGCAAAGCCTTAGGCTGAACGGCAAGCGGCCCGAATCACTCAATACCGCTGCACAAAATTTCCAGGAACCCGGCGAATCAGCCGTTTCATCTCCAGGATTGTCAGTGTGGACAGCACCCGAGATGCCTCGATTCCCGCCGACCTCATGACATCATCAACCGGAATCGGTTCGGTTGTCACGAGGTTCAAGATCATTCGCTGCTGATCGGAGAGTTGCAGTTCGGCCGGACGGTGGATTGATTCATTGGGCGTCCGTTGCACTGGATTGGCCAGAGGTCCCAGCGTGCCGAGGACATCATCGACATTGCGAATCAACGTTGCGCCATCTCGAATCAGATCCAGGCAACCAAAGCTTGCTTCGCTGTCGATTCGCCCCGGAACGGCGAAGACTTCTCGGTTCTGCTCCATGGCATGGCGAGCAGTATGCAGAGCTCCACTGGCGCGCCCTGCTTCGATCAGAATGACTCCCATCGATAGTCCGGAAATGATCCGGTTCCGCTGCGGAAACAATCCCGACTTCGGCTGCTGGTTCATCGGAGCCTCGGTCAGCAGACAACCGTTGGCGCGAACATTTTTTGCCAGTTCAACATGCTCAGGGGGATAAACAGTATTCAAACCCGTCGCACAAACGGCGATCGTTCGCCCCCCAGCTTCCAGGGCTCCTTTATGAGCCTCAGCGTCAATCCCGCGTGCCAGCCCGCTGACAACGGTGACACCAGCCCGAGCAAGTTCGCTGGCCAGTCGGAAAGCAGTCTGACGACCGTAAGCCGTACAATGTCGTGATCCGACAATCGCAACCGCGAGTTGATCGGCGGGCGTCAATGTTCCCATACAATAAAGCACAGTCGGCGGATCTGGGATTCGCGTTAACGCCGGGGGATATCCGTCGGTATCCCGGACCAGCAAGTTTACTCCAGCGGCGCGTGCAATTCCCAGTTCTTCGCGAGCAGCCGCTTCGGTTCCGTGCGTGATCAATGACATGGCCAGCTTGGGGCCGACATTGGGAACTTCCTGAAGTTCGGCAACCCTGGCGGCAAGAATACCAGCGGGAGATTCAAATCTCTCCAGCAGCAGTTGGTAGGTCCGAGGGCCGATCCCCGGAACAAGGTTTAAGCGCAGGACATCCAGCAACTGCTGCTCAGGGTCAGCGCTGGGTACCTCGATTTCACTTGGAAACAAGTCCTTTGCCATGCGATGAATCTTGTTCGGTGAAGTGACTTTGTAATAGCGGAGTCCGCTTAAGAGGCCCTGTTTGTCAGAGCCCGGACTAATTCTATCGAAGCATCGATCACTTGTTCCAGACAACCCTTTTCGAGAATGGAAACTTCTTCCTGGTAGAGGCCTTTCCCGAACGAACGAGCATCGGGCAGGTACCAGACGCTCGATCCGTTGGCGATCGTTCCAATAATCAGTGTGTGATCTGGAAATGCCTGTCGCAGAGTCGCCTGCAGCAGGTTGTAATGTTCACCATCGTATGCCAGCCAGATTGCGTCACCGATCCGACATGCTGTGATTGGATAAGGATAAGATTCGCCTTCGGGTAGCGAAGCGACTCGGACCAGCCGACGAGTCGTCCGCTCAATCATCGCGCGCGCATCGCGAGCCTCAGCTCCATTGCCAGCAGCGTTCGCGGCCGATTCAATGTCGCGCCAGTGAATCAGGTCTTTTTCCAACTGCGATTTGACAGGGATGTCCTTGCGATACTTGATCGGCACGACAACGGTTTGCACATCCCACGCACTAACCACATCAATTCGGTCTGCGGATTCTGGTTGAAACTCCCAGACCCCCAAAGTCGCGCCTGAAATTACGGGTTTCACATAGACGAAACGCTGCCCGGGCGGCGCCAACCCTTCAATGGCAGCGAGCGATGCATAACCCAGGCGTCGCCCATTTCGGTCTGCAACGTTAACGTCCCCGACAAACCCCTCGCGCGGACCAATGTCGCCCGACGCTCCCTGAATGAAGAAGCAGGGTGCGTCTGTCGCCGTTTCGATGACTTCACGCATCGCTCCGATATAGTCCGGGCTGATCAGTGTATTTTCCCATGCCAATGTCGTTGGATGACAGGCATAGTTAACGATCGTTGCAAGGGTTGCTCCACGATCGCTGGTGATGCGTGCAACGATGATCGTGTCGTCAGCAAATCCTTCCGGCTCGTAGCCACAGACCGCGTGGCCGCGAGCTTCGTCGAAGTGATCGCGGTTTGTTGCCAGATCGGATCGACCTTTCCCATAAACAATTGTCGCAGGCTGAAGCTGATCCGTAGCCTGAACAACCAATTGAGAGATCTTGTCAGCCAATTCCGCGAGGTACGGCGGAATCAGGCCACCGCCAGGAAATTCAGTACGCTCCATCCCCATCAGGCCTGCGCCATGGGTATGAGAAAAGAAAACCGTCAACTGAGCGACGGGGATCTCTGCCTTTTCACTGACGTGCTGCAGCAGGCGACTCATTTCAGCCGTCCACAGCAGGCAATGGTCTAAAGCAATCGCGACTCGTTGATTCGAACTGTCGCCATCCAGACGACGCAAGACAAGTACGGTTGCTGTCAGGGGACGATGGATGCCCGTTGAACGGTCGTGTGTCGCGGCTCCCCACATCCGGTGGTAAATACCAACTGGGGGAGTGATATCACAGCGAGCAACCCCGACACGGCAACGGCTTTGCGGAAACTCAACGACGTTCATGTTCATTCCTGGTGACGAAAAGGCCCGTGACGTCAATCATTCTTGGATTTCAGTTCGTACCTTCGCGAATCCGGGCACGTTCCAGAGCCGCTGCGATTTCTGCTTCGAAACGCGGGAGCGGATTGAGCGGCGAAAGAGGGTCGGTAACGGCAGTCACGCGGTTTGTCTGTGGATCCCAGTGGACAGGTCCGAAGCGAGCGGGTTCGGTGCGGCCTGTCAAAATGTTTCCCATCGCATCACCCTGGTTGTAATGCCAGAACTCGAACGGGAAGTGGATGAATCCCTGAGCCTCCAGCATCCCCATGATCTCAAGCCGGTTCTGCAGGGCCTCGGGTTCGACGAAGGGAGAACGCATGGGCGTTCGTTCGCTCATTTCGAGATACGGGTTACCTCGCCAGACTTCACTCCCATCGTTTCGACGAAATACCGAGATATCGATCGCAGATCCAGACATGTGTGTCCCGATCTTGGGAATGTTTGCGATCAGTACCAGAGCCCTGCGGAAGACGAGTTCAACAGGAGGTATTCCCCCGAATTCCCAGATGCATTTCCTCAGAATGGCATCAAACAACTCGGGCTTTCTGACCAGCGTTCCTTGCATTTCGAGCGTACGGTATCCGTCTTCAATCTTAAGAATCCAGCCTCGATCATTCATTGCTCGACCGACAGCAATCACATCCTTGACGAGGCTTTCTCGCATGAAATAGATGCGGTCCAGTTCACCCGCAATCTTTGTCTCCGAGAACAACATTTCGACGCCAGCCACTTGTGCAGCGTCCGGGATTGACGCAAAGCCTTCGCCGCATTCGCGAACTTCCATTGTGAGGATTCGCTGAATTAACTCATACCCGGCCTGCATTTGATCCGCCCAGTACGCACGTCGTGCCGCTTCATTCGATTCAGTCATGCTTGAGTTTGCCCTTACTACGCAGATCGAAAGACGTTGAAATTCGGTTTCGTGATTTCAAGAAATGGCTGTGCCAGTTACGCAACACGTCGAGCGGTCACCATCGTCGGAAAATGTCGGGGTTCGAGACGAATTCAAACCTTTCATCCAGCGGAAACATGGGCCGTGCACATTTCTTGTGGCCCAGTCCCTTGACGTTGGCACTCGTCGAACCGGGGGCATCGACGTGAATCAACCTGGCACACCAGGCTGCAAACATCTGATGTTCGCAGTGCGGCGACTTGACGATCACCATATCGAAGTGGCGCGGATTCTGACCGTTGGCCCAAAACCACGACCGGTCGAACAGGCTGACCGGTCGCGTTCCAACGACGAGCGTCAGGTTCTCTGCTTCCAGCACGGCCGTATCGCCCGAGTCCCATGGCCAGCCGAAGGATTCACTGCGGAATTTCCCGTCCGACAGAAGTCGAACCTTTGCCGTCAATTCCAGCGGTGTGAATCGCCCCGGGTCGATTGCACCACCGACTCGTGTCTGTATCGTGGCCCCGATTCCTGCGGCGAAGGCCTGCCGCACGGCCGCCGGATCGACAATCGGAGCCAGAACTCGGCCTCGATATCCCTGCTTGACGACTTCGCGAATAATGGCATTGCTGTCGCCTGAAGCACCTGAACTGGTAGCATCTGCCGCATCAACCATTGCCACAGTTCCTGCCGTCACTGACGCTGCGATTCGAACACTCTCTGAAAGGCTAGTCAGGGGAACTCGCATTTTTTCGTGGTGCCGCCAGAAGATTTCTGCGATCTCAACGGCTTTTGCTTCGGCACCAGCCACATCACCATCTGTGACGACAAAACTATTGGTCCGCAGTTCAGGCACATCAGTGAAGGGATTGCCCCACATCACTGCTGCTGACAGGCCAGTGCCTGACGATTCAATCTGTTGAGCCACCTGGATGCATTCGCGAATCAGTCCCGTTTCCGTGATCATTTCGTCGCCGCGAACCAGTGCGGGGATCTTGACTCGAGCCGTCACAGGTCGGGCCCCTTCGGTCAGGATTCGCATCAGCACTCGCGCAGCTCTCGCACCCGTTTCAAAGAAGTCGATGTGAGGATAAGTATGATACGCCACGACAGCATCGCTGTGCTTCAACATCCGGTCCGTCAGGATGCCATGCAGATCGAGCGAAACAACGAATGGGATGGATTCACCAAAGTTCTGCCGTGCTTCCTGTAACAAGAATCCTTCGGGGTCATCTTCATTTTCGGCCTGCATGGCACCATGCATCGAGAAGAAGACCCCATCGACCGGGCCAAGGTCGGCGAGCGAGTTGAGGAATTCGCGGCTCAGTTTCTGAAAATCGGCAGCGGTCAGAATTCCACCCGATGTGTTAGAACTGGCACCAAATGCGGGGGCCAGTTCGACACGGCTGTCAGCATCAAAAACGCTGATGGCACCGCCGACTTCCTCACGAACACTGCGGTGATGATCCAGCAGCGACTGTCCCCGGACGATACGGAAGTCTGTGTAATAACTCCGAGCGGGACTGAAGGTCGATACTTCCTGCTTGCACTCAGCGATTGCGATTCGAAGCATTATTTATCTCGATGAGATTGTGGAACAACTGGAAACGCGAAACTCACTTTGTCACTGGCTTAAAGGATTCAAACACATCCGCCAGAACCTTGTCTGCCAGTCTCCCGAGTTCATCCAGGATCAGCGGTTCTGCTTCCGGGAGCAACGGCGACATATTGGGCTCGTAACCACCGTATTGATGTGATTCAGCCGTGCAAATGTATCCGAGGCTGTCGTTCGCGTATCCCACCACAATTGGAATCGCACGGTCTGCAATCGCCTTTTCGATCTGGAACCCATATTCCACCATCGGCTCGCCGGGAATCGTCAGGAACAGAAAGTCACCGACACGGAGCGCCTGCATTTCACAGGCAACCTTTTCTTTCTTGCCGGGAAGTTCGATCGTGCTGGTGGCGACTTTCAGCGGATAGATCGATTTTCGTTTGGCCAGATTCTCGCGCACCGCGCTCCGATCAACGGCTCGAACAACGGCACACCCCAGGCTGCGCCCGGTCCAGCGAATATCCGCTTCATCACCACAGCGATACGGGACGCCAGGCAGATTCGGGCGGATATCCCCCGCACAGCCTTGCAAAAAGAGTGCGTTCGTCTGTGGTCCGAAAATTTTTTCGACGAACGTCTGTGCTTCACCCGGAAAGTCGGCCGTGATTTTCGGTAAGCCGTTCGGGAACGGAGGAGTCAGTTTGTCTCCCCAGGTGAAGACACACGGATGACAAACCGCGTGCATCAGTACGGCCATTGGTTCCAGCGTCTGGCCATCATCAAATCGCAACACTTTGACGCGATGATCACAGGGGCCATCAGGATTCAGACGCACGACGGCGCGGCCGTTGATGACCTTGCGCCGATTGATATTGAAATCAATTTCATCTTCCGCGTAACCGATGGAAACCGTTCGCATTTTCGAAACGCTTGCGGCGGCCGCCTGACCGATCTTCTCAACCAGTTCTCGACTCCAGGGAGTCTCACGCGACCAACCGGGACCGGAATGATTGTGCGAAGCGGCAACCATGATGTTTTCCCGAGGCGTTGCCGTCTTACTGGAAACCACCTCTCGAATTGCCGCAACCATTTCGCCTGGGGCATTGATCAGGTCGAGTGTCACAATTGCCGCACGAGTCTGCTCATTCGCGAGCAGCAGAATGCCGGCTCGAAGGGGATCACGAATTCCATTGACGGGCCGGATATGACCGACAACGGGCGTGTCAGGTGGCGGTGTGATGTCAACTTTGGAGGCCGCCGCTTTCAGATTTGATTCAACTCGAAATGCCGGTGATTCCTCAGCGAGCAGCAATCCGGTCGTTTGTTGAAGTAACAGCACAATCGCGAGAAAGAGTCGCACGTGACACCCAATCGAGGATTTCGCAGCCGATGGATTCTCTTCACGACTCATCCAACTCGAGTTTGTCATCTTCAAGTCCATCATTGAATGTTCCGCTGCTTGAGTTGTTACGAAAGGTCACGTTCCAGATTTAAAGGCGGATTCCGAAGATTCGTACGACACCATCATCACAGAGTACCGCAAACTCACCGAGTTTACTTGTTCGAGTGACCGCGATGGCCGGGCTGGCGAGTGGTGATTCCCGCAATTGTTTGACGAACCCGTTTTCGAATATGAAAGCACGGCACTCGCGTTTATCAGCGACCGCAAAAATGCCCGATTGAAGGAAAGTCCCCACGGGTGAGACCATCTCTTCGGCAAACGGGACGGGATGGCAATTCTGAATTGGTTCGGCGAGCATTACGCCACCCGTCTGAGTTAACGCAACAAGACAATCGAGCCCTTCTTTTTGTGACCAGTGAAGTGAGTTAATGATCTCATCGAGTCGGGTCACATTTTCGACGGCATCCCAGGGACGTGTGTCGCCCAGCGGTGGTCGAAAGATGAACTGCCCTGATGCAATTCGCGTCTGCCAGCCCTTCGCGACAATTGAGAACGGGAATTCATGAATGTCGCTATTGTCGGCCCCGAATTCGAAAGGGGTCGCAAGATTCGAGATGATACTGCCGTCCGGGCTGTAACCCATCAATTCCACTTGTCCCGACTGAGTCGCGCGCACACACCACGTGACCGCTCGACCGGAAACCCTCGAAAATGCGAGCGTCGATTCATTTGCCCAGATCGGTGAACCAGCATATTCCTGATGCGTGTTAGCGGGATCGGCACGAATGATTTTCCATTCAGAGGTTGCAAGGCAGCAGTTTCCAGAAGGATGAATCAGGATCTTCGTCGAAAAGTCCAGCACATCGAGCATGATTCGCCGGATGGGTGCGTCGTCCTTTTGCCACGTCGAACTGATCACCTGGAAATCGACGTTAGCCCATGGAACCCGCTGTAGTATGACATCACTGTCGCTATTCAACCCTGCTGCAAACAAGGCTTCACCCGTTGCCACTGCCGATGTCCAAGAGACGGACTTGTTCTGCAGTTCGAATTCACGCACGAGATCCAAGCCGGGTGACTGCTTCCTCACTTTCTGCTGCTTCTGCTTAACAGCCTCGTTGATTCGCAGGAACCGATCACAATCACGATTCAGGAGCCGATCCTCGGGAACGAGCGACCGAATCACCCCCAGCAGCGATGACGCTTCCGCAGGCGTTGACTCAGGCAGGATTCGCGAAACAAGAAGCTGGGTCGTATCGAAAGCAGAGGCTCGTACAGTCGCATCTTCGTATCGTGTCGCGACATTCGACAGAACTCGAGCAACCGCGTCCGTTCGAATTTTCGACAGCGTCTGCGATCGGAATCCGGCGATTCGCTGACTGGCCGCTTCGTGTCGGCCAGTCTGACCCAATAGCGCAAAATACGCCTGATGACAGGCTGCTGACACAGATAAGTCTGTTAAGCATCCTACATTCAAAATTGCCAGAGCGCCGTCAATGTCCCGCAACTTCTGATGCAGGATTTCGCTGGCCTGCAAGAAGTTCCATTGCTTCTGCAGATCTGAGACCCAAATGCGAATAATCCGCTCAGCTTCGTCATAGCGATCGAGTCGCTGATAGAGTTCCGCCGCTTGTTCATACATTTTCAATTGAAGGTACAAGACTGCGGCTTCATCGAGCAGCCCACCTCGTTCAAGACAACGGGCTGCATCTGCAGGTCGATTTAATAGTTCGCGGTACAGAGCAGCGGCTTCACGATAGTGTCGTCCCGTCTCGAGTGCGGTTGCCGCCGACTGAATTTCGCCCAGCAGTTCCGCATAGATATAGGCTGCTCGACGATGGCGCCCCAAACGGATTTCTCGTTCGGCCAGGCTCCGATACATCTGCACAAGTTGAGTCTGCTGCGATGGCAGAATATCCCATTCGTCTGCGGGGCGACTGGCAAATAGGTTCTCTAACCCGAAGTCCACATTTCGACCAGAAAGCTGGTTTGTCGCAGGTGCGATTCCTCGCGGAGTTGAGGAACCTCCCATGGGTAATGCGAATTTCAATCCTGCGTCGGGGTCGTTCTTCAAGAGATTCATCAGTCGATCAATCTCGCGGTTTCGCGCTGCCTGATCGACAATCGACTTGGGAATCATCTTTCCCAGAAAGCTGCCCATCATAGCAACGGGAGCCAGCAGCCCACCAAGAGCAGTTTGCAAGATGCCACCAGCAGGCCCGGTCTTCGATCCCGGTTGCCCTTGCTCTGGAGTCTGCGGTGGAGAGGAAGGCCGCTTCGTCAAATTCTTCCAGGCATTGCGTAATGGTTTCATCAATTGATCAAGCTTCCCAAGTACACCTTCGTCGGGCGAAGGGGGAAGTTCATCAACGGAGTTGATACCGATCTCTCGTCCCGCAAGTTGCATCATTTCTACGACGGTCGGAATCACACGCGGTTCTACGGAAATCAACCGTGATCGAAAAGCCGTCCCAGAAACGGCACGCCCCCAATCAGACTTCGTCGGAGTCGGAAACTGCAGCAGGTCCACAACACGCAACCGATCCGCAGCGTCAAAACGCGTTAACCCGAAAGCCGGGTGCCAGATCAATTCCGCCGTTGATTCAGCAGGCAGAAGACTAACGAGTTCCTCATCGCTGATGGCGGGAAACAATTCTGCATTCGATGGAAGAAACAGCCGTGATTGAATCACTCGATAGGGAATTGGAGGACTGCTGGAGACGGAGTTGCTCCTCAATGAATTCGAGCACGACGAACCGGAAGTTGCAGAGAAGGCAATTCCCTTTGGACCAAGAATCCCCCGTCCAGACTCCTTCGATAGCTGGTCCCACGTCACCAGCACGACATTGTTGCTCAAGGGACGCAGTACGATCAATTCCAGGGGAATCTCCCACTGACAAATCTCGGCTAGCCATCCCTGAACAGTCGTACCGGTAACGAGCCACGCTTGAGCTGCGTGCGTCTGATTTGTCGGAACGATTCTCAGTGTGATCTTCATAGCGGGTCACTGGAACTGGTTGGCTAACTCAGGCGTTCTGCAAATGGTTTCAGGATCATTTCCATAATTTCTTGCGGAGTTTGATTCGGGGGGGGCAATTGTCCGAAAAAAAACGCGGATCCACAGAATCGGGCATTACTGGTCCAGACCGTGACATCTGTTTCAGAGAGCACAAAAGCCGCCTCGGGAATCATCTTGTCGGAACTCTGCAGGACCAGCAAGCCGCGAGAATCCACAAACGCTCGACTTCCGTCCTTCCATCGAGCCACTGTCAGCGAAAGCCCAACGTCTGGATGATGAGCCGGTTCGAGCACAACTGTCAGCCTCAATGGAGCAAGGCCGGTCTTGCGAACAAGCTTCAGACAGCTTGCTGAGACGTCAAATTGCCATGTCGTTGATGTTTTCAGAACAAGTGTCAACTTGCCATCTTCCGAAAGTCCGATCCTGGAGATGCGTCGCAGCGCTGAATCAATCGTTCGAAACTTTTTCAAATCCCACAGTGCCAGCGACGAAAATCGCAGTGACCAGGGACTGAACTTTTCATTCACATCCACTTCGACCTGTTTTGAATCGAGATGTATAACTCGGCGCGTTCGATGGATTTTCCCATCGTAAGCCGGTTTCTCGTTATCCTGCTCGATCAACACCCGGTCGCCGCTGCCACTGATATCAATCACTTTGACCTGCGGTCGCCCCAGATTTGTGAATTCCCATTCAGTCTGGTTAGAAAGATTGGCAATGGAACCTCGCAGATGAACTCCGAACGGCCCGTCATGGCCCGGACGGTCGAACATTCTCAGAATGATTCCCGACAATTCCGGACCTCGTAACGGGATTTTCTCAAAGCAGATGCCGGATGAACTGTAGGACACTGCCTGCCAATCTCCCTTGGAATTGGTAAAAAAACGCGAACCATTCCACGTCAATTCGGGGGCGATCTGCACCTGATCAATCGTGTTGCCCGATTCCAAGTCAAATGCCTCAACCATCGAGTTGAAGATGACGAACAGAATTCCTGCGTGAACAGTCGCCCCCTGGAGTTTGGAGCCTGCCCCGGACGTAGAAAGAAATTTTGAGGCCAATCGTTGAGTCGTGTTGATGCGTGACACGAACAGATTGATGGTTAGGAGATACAGTCCAGGCTCAGAAGCACGATGGATCAGGACATGTGAGAATCGTTGATCTTCCGATGAACCGCTCCACAAGAGCGTGCCGAACGGGACACCTGTCGCGACCTGACGAGCACCACTGTTCGATTCGTCCAGCAACATGATTCGACGATCACGGGTAAGGATCATTACTCCGTATTTTGGCGTCACAGAAGTTGTCGATGCTGGATTTTCCGGGCGAACAGGTTGACGACCATCGGGCAAACGAATACTCCAGACTGGTCCGCTTGGTTGAACGGGAAATCGAAAGGGAATCGGTTCCACATGAAAGCAGAATGGAAGGTTTGAATCGATTTTGGAGTCGACCAGCGTTTCGGACACTCGCCTCCCATATGTCGGACGATTCAGGAGATCTTCCAAATCAAGCCTCAGCGAACTGATTTTTTTAGCTCCGCGTCGGCCTTTCGACCAGAGTTCGAATTCCCCCATTCGATTGACCGTCGCCAGGTAGAACATCGGGATTGGGAATTCACTCAACGTGCGTTGAAAATCAGGATCGGTGATGGCGGTGTCACTCGTGATCATCACAACGTCGCCAGCTTCATTATCTTTCAAGACGTATCGCGCAAAATCGCTCAGCGAAGTCCCCGGATGCAACTCCGTTGCCAGCGATGCCAGGTGCTGAGTCAATCCAGATGCAGAACTCAAATCGACAGGCTCGACGCGATCACCACAGGCTCGATAGGCAAGCAGAGAACTTCCTTCTGCCCCGGTGGAAGCCAGCGACAGTAAGACTCCCGCGGCAAACACACGCGGCAGTCCCCACATCCGCAACCCTGAATCAACCAAAACGTACCGTCGCTTTGGCGGAGGGCTCGGCGGAGTCTCACGCCGCAGGTAAAGGGCTTCATTTAAGGCGATTCGAGTTGCCAGGGTCAAATCATCATGAGCCAGTTCACTGAGAAGTAATCGATCGAGAGTTCCTCGATTCGAGATGTCCGAAACGCCCCCAAGCGGCATCTCGTCCGAATCCGAAATTGCTCGTGGCAGGTGCAGCACCGCAGACAATTGCCTGGCAATCCGCGCAATACCAGCCAGATCCTCATCAAATGCCAGTTTCTGCAGAAACGTCCGAATCGCATCCGGTTCTGCGGGAATGATCACGTCCGCGGGCGACGGAAGTTCATCGAGTCCCGTGTTGAGTCGTAACTGCAGCGACTCAACAGTGATCGTCTGCAGTTTCCAGGTGAAATCTCGCAGTTCGGCGACAAGAGATACTGAAGATTGTATGCGACCTCCGTGATATTTTGAGAGATGATGAAATACTTTATCGTTGAAGACCATTTCCTGGAGAAGGGTTTGACAAACCTGCCATGCAAGTTCAGGCGATGTTACGCGAGGGAGTGACTCAAAGACCACCCCCGCGAGATCCTGTTTCGCTTTGATAGAATAGGTCAGTGCCTGTGGAAAAGCATGGATGCGGTCCAGACCATCAAACATTTGCGCAAGCATCGTATGGCTGCTTCGCAATCGCTGTGACTCATGAATCCACGCATCACGAATCGAAGCGATCAGGAGCAATACTGCGTCGAGTTGTGGCAGACCTCGGGGCGCGAGTGCTTGAAGGATTTCTCCAAGTTCTTCGCGGAACGTGATCACCGATCTGGATTCCCTTGTGAAGTGAGGTTCCCATGTGATGATGCGACCATTTTCAGCCCAACACCAGAACGCGCAGCCTGGGGTACTCAGATAATCATAGACATTGCGAATCTGTTCATTCATCGCTTCTGCCAGCGTCATTTGTGAAAGGAATCATCGGTCAAACGCACTGCGGAACGTGTCGCTCTGACGAATGCAGAGAGCGGGATCACCTCCATCGCGCCGGATTCTGAGATCAAAGCAAACGTCTCTTCAGCTGAGGACATCGCCTTGCGCACCGATGCGGCCGCAATCGGTGGATCAAGCTGCCAGCCTGACGGAATGGCAATTCCAGATTGTTCGACGTACCGAATCCCGGGAATAGGAGCAACCGGTGTCCCTCGAACCACGGCCTCACCTTGGTCGGAAACAGCAAACGACCATTGATTCAGCCGAATCTGTGGAGCATGGATCGCGTAATCACACCAGACAGACCAAGCCACTTTCAACAGATTCGCTTCTGCGGGAGAATCTGATCGAACAAGTGTTAATGGGATTCGTTGCTGTACTGCTGGTGCAAACGCAGCCGTCGGCAACATCAGCGTCAGCCATTCCATTATTGGTATCCATGTTCCCTCAGGCAACAACGCCTTGGGAACGGTTTCTCCCCACGATGTCAGGCTGTTATCAGGCATGACGAGGAATCGTTGCGCGTCAGGAAGGGATCTCAACGCTTTTGATACTCGTTCATTCAATGTCTCTCCTTTGATCCAGATGCAGTTCAGCGAGGGCGATTCGATCGGAAGAACATCGATTCCGGGGAATTGTCGCAGTTTACCGATCGAAGCATCGAATGAACTCAGGCGTACAGCCCACGTGCCCGAAGGCAAAGTGAGTTCGGATTCGAGTTCCATAGTGCCTCTCACAATTCGGTGATTCTGGATTCTTCATCAACTCGGTATGACGTGTGTCGCGATAGCCCATGTCAAGCGGGCGAATTGACGCGTGGCCAGAGTGTTTGAATTTCTTTCTGTAGATACTCGCGCTGGTGAGCATTTGTCACCCACTCGCAACGCGATGCCAGCAAGCCCACCTCGTCTCTCAACTGAGCTCGTTCCGACGCCGGCAAATCGGGTGATTCCAGTCGAGTCGCGATGCGATTGATTTCTGCGGCCAATGTTTCGGGATCAGGAGCGTCGCTCTGACGGGCTCGCGGGTGGCTTCCCGGTTGATCGGCCCCGCCTGCTGCTGACATGGCACTATCAACCAGAGCCACGATAACTTCCTGCTGCTCGTCCGTGTCCCAGATATGCCGCAACACCCAGAAATCGGATGTCAGCGCATGCATGCGGCCACAAAGCAGCGCGCTGGCCGCGATCGTTCGCTGCAACTTCACGGCACGTCGATCCGAAATCTTGATCCCAGCCAGACGCAATCGACGAATCAGCTCGGAATAATGTGGCAGGACCGGTTCAATCTCGACGTCGTAAAGCGACTTCTGCAGTTGGCGAACCAGATCGACATGCAACAGTGACTGGCGATTTGTTCCTGTGCGTTCGCGATTCCAGCCTGCTCGAAGAACATCGTTCAGGCGTTCAGTGGGGACATTATCGCAGCGAACTCGAAGCAGGAATCGATCGAATAGCGCCCCGAGTGCTTCGTCCTGTGGAAGGCTGTTGCTGGCTCCGACCACCATCAGCGTCGGAAGCGCAAACGTCTCGCGTCCACGACGGAAAACTCGCTCATTGAGCACCATCAGCAGACTATTCAAGATGGCACTGTTTGCATTGAGTAGCTCGTCCAGAAACACGAAATCTGCAACGGGGAGCATCCCTTCTGTATTCGTAACCAGTTCCCCTTCACGCAATCGGCGGATGTCGAAGGGGCCAAACAGTTCATTGGGTTCAGTGAAACGGGTGAGCAGGTAGTCGAACATCTGACCGTCGAGTCGAAGAGCCAGTTCCTGAACCAGGGCACTCTTGGCGGTACCTGGCGGCCCCAGAATAAACAGGTTTTCTCCCCCCGCAAGGCAAACCCCAAGAAGATCAATCACCTCATCTTTGCCGACGAAAACTTCTTTCATGGGCGCAAGGACTTCGCGATTCAGGCGAACACCGGGGCTTTGCGATGTCGCTGCATCCGCATCCTGACATGCACCACTGGTACTGAGATCCAATTCCGCAGGGACTTCCATGGGGCGATGATTTCGTCAAAAAGTAAGATTTTTCCAAGACGATGTGACTTGTTTCTACTTCACTTGTTGACTCTTCGCCAGTTTCAACGCTTCGAGGCGGTTTTACCTTCATTGATTACTGATTGTTGCCGTGCTCATGTCTCAGTCTGGCTGTGCGGAGTCGCGGTACAACGCTCCGTCAGGTGGGTGCGTCAATGCTGTGAAAATAAATCCTTACTCATTTCGCACTCAGCACCGTTGCATGTCAGATTTCACCGGGTACGCTGCTTCAATGTGACTAGCAGACCAGAATTGCCAGAAGACGATTTCCATGAATGAACCAGTGCCAACGACCGAGCCTCGACTGCGTGTTCTCAGTTTCGAAAGTCGCCGCGCCGAAGAAATGCGAGGTTTGATCGAACGCCACGGAGCGATCGCGACCGTCGCACCATCGATGCGTGAAATCCCTCTAGAGGAAAATAGGCAGGTTTTTGCCTTCGGTGAACAATTGCTCGCCGGAAACGTCGACGTTCTCGTCTTCATGACGGGCGTGGGGGCCACGGCGTTGATGGAAATCCTTACATCGCGATGGCCGCAGGAGGACATTCTGGTGGCGATGAGCAAGTGTATTATTGTCGTCCGCGGCCCTAAGCCGACCGCCGTTTTGCGGAACTGGAATCTGCGAATCGATCATCGTGCGCCTGAACCGAATACCTGGCATGAGCTGCTGGCAACAATCCAGGCTGCGGTGGATCTGAAGGGGCGGACAGTTGCCATCCAAGAATACGGAAAGCCCAGTGATGAGCTCTATCGGGAACTGAATGGACTTGGAGCTAAGGTTCTTCCTGTTCCAGTCTATCGCTGGGATCTGCCTGTCGATACGGCACCATTGCGGTCTGCAATTGCCGAGACGATTCGGGGCCAGTTTGACATCATTCTGTTTACCAGTGCCCAGCAGTTTCATAATGTACTGGCTGTCGCAGATCAGTCCAACTCAGCACAGAATTGGTTGCAGGCCGCCAATCGTTGCGTTGTCGCATCGATCGGACCTACCGCAACGGAAACCCTCGTGGAAGGGGGGCTGACAGTGGATTCACAGCCGACACATCCTAAGATGGGGCCACTCGTTCGAGAATCCATTGAATCTGCACCCGCGATTCTCAAACGAAAATCGGCAAACTGATGGCGGAAACTATCGACTCATCTCCAGTGGCTCATCGTTCAATTTGCGAGTGAAACCTTGACGGATCGAATACAGCAATTCCTTGCATGGTACCTGGGCCTGGTGAGACCAGCCCCTGGCGAAGGAACGCAATGGCGACTTGATTGGCGGTCTCCTGGTCCTTCTTGGGTAATAGCGATCATCTGCGTGCTTTTGCTGGTCGGCGTCACGTGGCTTTATCGTCGCGATGGGGAAGCACTGAATTTTCGTCAGCGATTGTCCCTGACCGCACTGCGTCTTCTGGTATTTGCGGCCGTCGCAGCCATGCTGACAGAATTGAGCCTGACCGTTGAGCGAACGGGATTACCGACGGTCGCCGTCATGATTGATACGTCAGCAAGCATGTCACTGCAGGATCAATATGCAAATGGAACAGCAGCGAATCTTTCCAAGGCAATCTCTTTGATGCCCGGTAAAGATGCTCATCGTCTGGCCCTGACTCAAGAACTTCTGACGCGAAACAACGGGCAGTTGCTGAAAGATCTGCAACGACGACACCAGATTCGACTCTACCGGTTCGCCGATTCGGCTGCTCAACTTTCCTCAGGCAATCTCGATGAGAGCCAGGATACGACGACTGACGTCGTTCCAGAATCCGAGAACACCGGCGGGTCGGAAGCAATTCCGTCTCGCGCCAATCGGTTCGAAGCGGCGTTGAAAGAAATCGCAGGACTAAAGCCCGATGGAGATCAGACGCGACCGGGGGCTGCAGTGAAGAAAGTGATCAGTGACTTGCGAGGAACCCCTCCCGCGGCACTGATTCTTTTCACTGACGGTGTTGCCAGTGTTTCCGATGCTGACAAACTTTCGGCGACCGCCGAATTCGTCCGCCGGAAGGGTGTTCAACTGCATCTGGTTGGCCTTGGCAGCGATGAAGCGTCGAAGGATCTGATGATCTATGACACTCTCGTTGACGAAGTTGCATTCGTCGGTGATCCAATGTCGTTTACCGCGAAGATCAAAAGCTTCGGGTACGAGGGGAAGAAACTGCTGTTGCGTTTGAGACGCGACGGTGAAGACGCTGTACTCGCTTCGCAGGAGATTAAGGCCCCGGCCGATGGTCAGCCGTTGAAAGTCGACCTGTCTTACACTTCCAGTAAGTCGGGCGAACTGGATCTGGCACTGGAAGTCGTCGCGCAATCCGATGAAACAAATCGGCAGAACAATCTGGAAATACGCCACGTCAGCGTTCGCGAAGAGAAGATTCGCGTCCTTCTGGTGGATGGACCACCACGTTACGAATTCCGCTACCTGAAACAATTGTTCGAACGTGATAAATCGACCGAACTGAGCACTCTCCTGCAGGATGCGGATCTGGAATACTCTCAGGAAGATAAAACGGCACTCGAACATTTCCCCGTCAGAAAAGAAGATCTCGCGAAATACGACATCATCATTTTTGGGGATGCAACCCCCACAACGCTGGGAGCATCGGTGCAGGAGAATATTCGAGATTTTGTTCGTGAAAAGGGAGGGAGCGTCGTCTTTA
This sequence comes from uncultured Schlesneria sp., assembly GCA_963977965.1. Taxonomy (GTDB): domain Bacteria; phylum Planctomycetota; class Planctomycetia; order Planctomycetales; family Planctomycetaceae; genus Schlesneria. The sequence goes on along the minus strand of CAXBSB010000087.1, from coordinate 1,659 downwards.
TCGCCGGGGCTCAGTCGAATCCTGTATCTTTTGCGGGAACTCCTCTGGCGAGTCTGCTTCCGTTCGAGCCCGGGAATGTCAGGGGGGCTGCCGAGACCGCATCGTATGACAGTTTTCACCCGGTGTTGACACTCGAAGGGCAGAAGGGAAACAGCATTTTCCGCCTGGGGGATGGTGAAGCAGACAGCTTACGCATCTGGAACGGATTGCCCAGCCTTTACTGGTTTCTTGAAATCCCCAAGACAAAACCAGGGGTCCGAGTTTTTGCGGAACATCCGATTCGGTCCGGTGCGAATGGCAAATTGCCACTCATCATGATGCAGCAGGTCGGGGCCGGAAAAGTTCTGTATCACGCCACAGACGAATCCTGGCGATGGCGGTTTCGACGGGGTGACCTTTACTATGGTCGGTACTGGATTCAGGCGATTCGATATCTCAGTCGAGGCCGCTTGATTGGTAAGGATCGAACGGCGGAACTGACTACCGATCAATTGGTCTACCAGCGCGGACAAGGTGTGACGTTGCGAGTTCGCTTTGTCGATGACAAGTTCATTCCTGCGGATCCAAACGGAGTCACGCTGACTGTCGAACGTCAAGGTGAAGGGCGACAGTCCGTCAAATTAACCCGGCTGCGCGAAGCCCCTTCAGTTTTTGAAGGGCAAATGCCCCGTTTGACAGACGGAAGCTATCACGCGTGGATTTCACAGCCAGCATTCAACGAAGCCCCTCCATCAACAGACTTCCGTATTGAAGCTCCTCTTTTGGAACTACAACGACGCAGTATGGACAAGTTGGATATGCAGCAGGCAGCCAAACAATCGAATGGAAAGTTCTATTCACTCGATGAGGTGGATTCACTGCCATCAGAAATCCCTCTGGGGACTCCGATTCCACTACAAACGGACAATCCAATTCCGCTGTGGAATCGCTGGGAAGTCCTGATGCTGTTCGCAAGTCTCTTGTGCGGCGAGTGGATGCTGAGAAAGCGATGGAAACTGGTGTAGTTCAGTTTCACACGACAAGCGAGCTTGCACCAGAAAACCTATCGCTTTGGCAATTTCACTGCGATCAATGTTCCCGCAGCGTTACGTGCATAAACGTGACCATCCAGCAGGACAGGGACGGTCCAGCAGCGACCGTTCAGCAATCGTGATCGCGTCACCTCTTCATACGCTTTCGGCGATGCCTGGGCGACGACCAGGGTTCCAGTTTCGCTGAGAATGACCAGCTTTTTGTTGGCGATCATCAGCGAACCGCATCCGAAACCAGCCTTTTTCCAGGCGACTTCTCCGGTTGCCATGTTCATGCAGGTCAGTTGCACGACCCGGCCGAGGTTCGAATTACCATCGAATCCGTACAGAAATCCATCCAGCAGAATGCTGTTGTTAAAGTGATTTCGCATTCCCTTATTGGTGTAAACCTCTTTCAGTACTTTGCCATCGAATTCAAATAGCCCGCAGCCAACCTGATAGGCAGACGAAATGTAAATCTGGTTCCCTTGAATGATGGGGGTCGTTGAGTTTGTTCGAAACGGAGAAGGCCATTCTCGGAAAGCAACTTGTTCTCCAGTTTGAAGACCAACGACGCGCAGCCCGTCACAATCCAGAGTGACGACGAATTTCTGTCGTTCGAATTCCATTAAAGCAGCCGATCCATACC
>CAXBSB010000086.1:0-28250 GCA_963977965.1 uncultured Schlesneria sp. | reverse complement strand
GTCGCGCACCCGCGGTGATATCCGTGGTGGTCTGGCAGCGGCAGATGAGGCCTGGAAATATCCCGAAACGCGTAACCAGGCCGCATCGCGAAAGATCAGCCTGTTGCGATCACAGAACAGGAATCGAGAAGCGTCAGACTTTTTCGATCTTTGGGAAGACACCTCGCCGCGCGATGTTCGCTTTCTGAATGTGCGAACGGCGATCTCGCTGGATAAGGCACATGTCTTCAAGGACTTTGCGCAGTTGATCACCCTCGCTCCGGGTGAAGCATCGCTGTACTACGCACTTTCCGTTCGCGATATTCAGATCAACAACGATGGAAAATCGTGCCTGACCCATCTGAATCAGGCGGTTGAGCGAAGTCCGAATTCGTTGATCCCCTACTACGCCCGCTGTTTCGTCCGGCTGAAACAGGGAGATCTCAAAGGTGCACTGGCCGACGCGAACTCCGCAATTCAATGTAACCCTGATTTTGATTTGTCGTATCAGGCTCGTTCACGAGTGCTGAACAAAATGGGTGACACGGACGCTGCTTATGCCGACGATCGTCGCCGCGTCTGGCTGAAGCAGTTGTACAACGTTCATGCTGCGTACAAAGCAAAACCAGAAAACCCCGAGACGTCGTATGAACTCGGACGGCATTATGCGAATGGGGAAGACTGGAATATGGCCATCCGCTCCCTGACCATCAGTCTTAAGAATTCGCCGAAAAATGTAAAAGCACTGCTGGCTCGCAGTCAGGCGTTTGTGGCCATTGGCAAACTGGATCAGGCTTTGGCCGATGCCGATGCGGCAATTGCCGTCGCCCCCGATCCCGCTGGTTTCTCACTTCGCGGTGATATTTTCGTCCGTCGTCAGGACTGGGACAAAGCCGTCAAGGACTATGAACGTTCGAAACTGCTGGACGATCGCATGGAACAAGCGTTGCGCAAGCGAGCTGCCTGGCACAGCGCTGCGGGGCGAGTCGAGCAGGCCAAAGCTGACCTCGAGCGAGCGGGTCAGGTCTCACAGGCTTCGTTCGTCGTGCCGTAGAGCATTTTTGAAAGAACGACAAGCTACCGGTCGCCGCGCCACTCGCCGAAGAACTGATCCAGAAACTGCTCCATGAATTGATGGCGTTCCGTTGCCAGTCTGCGCCCCGTTGCCGTCTGCATCCGGTCTTTCAGGAGCAGCAGTTTTTCATAGAAATGGTTGATCGTCGGGCCGCCTTTGGATTTGTAAGCAGCAAACGTCTGATGCTGTTCGGGTGGGACGTCGGGGTCGTACATCGCACGGCCAAAATGACCTCCGAAGGCAAACGCTCGACCGATCCCCACGGCACCGATTGCATCGAGCCGGTCGCCGTCCTGAACGCACTTTCCTTCGATCGTCGACATCTCGGTGGCAACACCCGCTCCTTTGAACGAGACGGTCGCGATAATCTCGCAGACATGGTCGATCACGGGGCCATCGACTTCGTGACGAGACAGCCAGTCGCGAGCAGTCTGCGGACCGATCGAATCATCACCGCCATGGAATTTCCAGTCCGCGACATCATGCAGCAATGCGGCCAGCTCTACGACAAACAGATCTGCGCGTTCGTCCCGGGCGATGTGAAGAGCGTTTCGTCGAACGCGATCAATGTGCCACCAGTCATGTCCGGAACTGTCGCCAGCCAGTTTCTCACGGATGAATGCTTCGGTCTTCGATAGAATCTGCGACGACACCAGTAACCTCAATTCCAGAAGGACTGCAGTTTTTCTTTCGCGAGGACTTCCAGCGGAAACTGCTTACTGAACGCGTGGTCCTGGATGCCGGCAAACTCGCGCAGTGCCAGGTGAATATGTTCTGGTCGGACCCGAATTCCCTTCTCTTGATCGAGAGCGAGAGATTGAGGGTTGATCGGGACCGCCTGCTGCTTTTCGTCCGTCGCACCGATCACGCGGTCTCCTGTAATTCCTTTTCCCAGGAACATGATCGAATTGATTGACCAGTGGTCCTTGCCATTTCCATTGTTATACGTCGGGGTCCGGCCCATCTCACTTTGGATGACCACGATCAGCTTTTCGCGAATCTGCAGATCTTCTGACTTCCGAAGTACGTAATCGATCCCAGCCAGAAACTCCGGGATCAACTTCATCTGGTCAGGATCATTGTTGTTATGGCTGTCGAACTGTCCGATCGACAGATTGGCAGAAACACAAACCCCAGCCTTGAACGAAGCCAGAGCAATGTCAGCCTGCTGAGCCAATCGCTCCTTGGCCACTTCCTTAGGGACGAACGGAACGACGCGTTTCAGAGCTTTCGAATTCACCTGGGCTGAATAGAGCATGCTCTGGCTTCGTTCGACGCGCGGCAATCTCGCCTCACAGACTCGCGACTCGAACTGCTGCTCCAGCGCGCGTTCGATGCGATCAGAAACGAATGGATCGTGATAGGGAGCCCGTTCATTCCCTTCAACCGAATCCGCTTTCGCCAGCAGATTGAGCGACTGCAGATAGGGGACTCGCGACATCGGGACCAGGTTTCCCGTGGCCGAGTAATTTCCAAACGTCAAAAACGCCAGTGGAACCGCAGATCCGTGGCAGGCAGCGACCAGTGCCGGAAATGTGGGATAGGCGAGGCTGTCGAGTTTCCCTGTCGCCATGTATCTGGCACACGGCGAATGATTGTTGACCGACAAGTCCATCCCGTTCAGCACTCGCAGTTCGGGACCATATTTCGCGAAGAAGTCTTCGGTACTCATCCCTTTCTCGATGTGCTTCTTGATCGGCGCAATCCGGTGATTTCCGACGGTGACGATTTCCTCAGCTTTGTACAGCCGGTTGATTCCGTCGATTCCTTTCGGGTCCATCAGGTACGTTGTGTCCCAGCCACCCGAGGCATTGAACACAATGTAATACGGACCGCCATACCCCGCTGATTCCGGGCTCTCTTTGGCGTACAGCAGTGAAGACATGTCCACCGGCGCGGCGAAGCCCAGGCCAGCCAGACTGCACATTTTGAGGAACGATCGTCGAGACATCAGGTGGCCTATTCGTATAAGAACTCGTGTTGTCGCAGCAGATAAGTGACCACTCCGCGCCAGGCCCGGATGGTGTAATGAGGGTCTTCCGTGCGAAACTCTTCGCGACCTCCGCAGTAATAGGTTTCACGCGGTTCAAATCGTCCCTGCGCCTTAATGTCGGCCAGAACTCCTGTGAATAACTGAAATGTCCGCTCGATTTCGGGATGATCCACGGGCCGATCCTGCCCCAGTATTCGCTGGTGCAAGTCGACAATCGCCTGCTTGATCTTCAGATTGGCAGCGTCGTCACCGGGCAGGTCAGCGGGTTCAATGCGAGAAAACAACAACCGCTCGGAAGCCTCTCGTCGAAAATCTCGAGCCACATGAAAACAGGCCACATCGTTGGCCAGAAGCCGCTGGATGGCCCCCATCGCCCCACTCGGGTCCGCATTTCGTTCGGTCACTGTGATGGAATCGATCCCTCCGTACAGGACTTTCATCGAATCTTCCAGGCGTCCCCATCGCTTCCCGAAAATCGCATTCAGCTTCCGCTCCGTCTGCTCGGGGCTGAGTAATCGTGTCAGGCCGACGTCATCAAGTTCGGCACGTCGCTGTGGGTTCGCAGTCGCAACGGCCAAACCGTCGACACGGTAGAACTCAGAATTGATCAGTGCCTTGAAGGCAACTTTCAGATTGAAGTTCTCCTGGGCAAACCGGCTGGCAACCTGCTCAATCAATTGACGTTGAGCAACATAGCCACGCCGACGGGCGTTGAACATCGGATCGTCAATGTCTTCGGGAAGCTGCAGGACTTTGCGTCCGAACAGAATGTAATAGACATGCTCGACCATCGCGATCGGAAACCTGGGGTCTTTGACAACTCGCTGTCCGAGCCATTGCGGGGCACGCCATCGTTCCTCGGGCGGCATCGATTCCCCTTCGAACCCGGCCTTAAACATGTCGGTGTACCACCCGGCTTTGCGAGGTCCGACAGCACCTTCAAAATTGTAGTCCTGAAAGAGGCCTGCAACGGGATCAATCGTTTTGTGACAGACCACGCAGTCGGCCGCTTGCATCGTCGGGATTTCATATTTGGCGGCGACCGCTGCCGCATCGGTCACTCGCGGAGCCAGTTGCATGATGTCGATGCCGAGGAAGTGCTGATAAAGCATTCTGGCACGCAAGCGATTGCGATTGGTTTCTGTTGACGGGTATCGGCGTAAGTAATGAAACGTGCTGAGGAACCCTGCGTGCGGGTACATTCCGGTTGCGGATTCCTGCGTCTTGCCATCGCGTCCCTTCAAGGCTTTCAATCGAGCCGGAATGTATTCGAAAGGATTCTCGGGATCTTTGAACTGGTCTTTGATTTCTTCAAAGATGCCATAGCCTCGAGCCGTGTAAGGCGAAACCATGATGTAATCGGCTGTCACAAGCTCTGTGAATGACCGATTGTTCCGCACAATGTGAGTGATCAGTTCCAGTGGCTCGCGCAGCAATGCGTCTCGATAGACATCTGCCAGCTTCCAGCGAGTTCGCTGCCGCTCTGCTTCTGGGACATGACTGAGATCGTGCTTGTCGTACCACAGGCGAGTCTTTTCGAAGTGGTCGTATGACAACAGCGTTTCGGCATTGTCTTCAATTCCGATCGTCAGAAAGATGTCGTTGAATCCTTCTTTCAGCCGATCATAGAACGCCTGTTCCTGCAGGATTCCATCGAGAATACCGTCCATCGCCTCCTGTCCCCGCTGATCGACAGCGGCCAGTTCGGTCGCGGTGGGCAATCGAGCCGCCAGAGAGAGCGTCACGCGGCGCAACAATCGGCGGGGCGATGTCATGACGACCCATTCAAAGAAAGGGCGCGCGTTGTATGGAGCCGTTGATTCTTTGGGCGCGGCAACATCCTTGGCAGGATTCAGGCGTCGGACATAGCGTTCCAGAATTCGGTATCCCGTGGAACCAGGCTTGAGCACCTGACCACCGCCGTGATCCAGTTCACCTGTCACCTTCAGCAGCAGTCTGGATTTATCCCCTTCCAGAGTGCTGGCCATTTTCTGGAACGTCTTACAATTGTCCTGCAGCCAGGCAGGGTTCTCGGTTGTTCGCTTTGTCAGAAGAAACCCACTTTCAGCGGCATCCCCGCGGGAATGATGGCACCGCAGACAGGTTCGTTCACCGACTTTGGCCCAGACTTCGTCTTCGAAGTATCTGTCTTCCAGGGTGCAGACGGTTGGCGGGACGGGCTTTTCATCGCTGCGAACATCTGTTGCGGATGCCATGATCACGAGGAATGCAACTGACACGAAATCGATCACAGGTCGACATTGAGACCCTCGTTGACGAGGAAACATCGGGCGGTGTTGTGAACTCATGTCGATGGATTCCGGCTCAATTGACAGATTTCATGGCGTGACAGGAATGATCAAATTCACTTCACATGAACACGATCAAGGATTGCTTGGCGTGTGTCAAGCAAATCATGCGCATCCAATTTGATTGTGGCGTCCCGTTGGCATCGCACTGCAGCATCAAACCCGTGTTCTGGTACGACTCGGAAGACGCCGTAGAAAAGCGTAACCACTCTTCCTTGCGTCCCTGCGTCTTGGCGCCTAAGCGTTAATTCCCAGCTCAAACTCGATGTCTGATGGTGGTGAGTTCCTGATCGATCATTTAGATTGCACCGACTGGTTTCGCGAGCATTTTTAGGAGAACACTTGCGTGTTGCACTCGTTCATTCGCTGGTCACGACAAACGCTTCAGATTGGCTTAAGCCTGGTCCTGTTGACGGCGACCGGAACCGCTCAGGAAAAGCTTCCCAAGGTGGGCCCTTTCGATTGGGATCTCCTGTCGAAGACTCCGGCAACCTATCCCGCAGACGATATTGTCGCCGAAGGAGTCAAGTCGTTTTATTTCGAGGGAGTCAAATACCAGGGAAAGCCAACGCGAGTGTTTGCTTTCTATGGTGTTCCTGCGGGAAGTGAAGGGAAAAAAGTCCCGGCGATGGTGCTGATTCATGGCGGAGGTGGTACTGCGTTTGATCGCTGGGTCAAGCTGTGGAATTCACGAGGCTATGCTGCCATTGCAATGGATACGTGTGGCTGTATTCCCGTCGGAACCTATGGCAACTGGAAGCGGCACGAACATGGAGGGCCGCCCGGCTGGGATGCCAGCTTTGGACAACTTGGTTCCCCTGTGGAAGATCAGTGGACCTATCACGCCATCAGTGCGGCAGCTCTGGCGCATACGTTGATTCGGTCGTATCCAGAGATCGATGTCGACCGGATCGGGATCACAGGGATCTCCTGGGGTGGCTATCTGACTTCGATCGTGGCGGGCGTCGATTCTCGCTATCAGTTCGCGGCACCGGTGTACGGATGTGGCTTCCTTGGCGACAACTCTGTCTGGCTGCCAGCCTTTCAAAAACTTGGTAAGGAACAGGCAGACCTCTGGCTGCGTCAATGGGATCCGTCGAGTTACCTCGGTCAGGCGAAAATGCCCATTCTCTGGGTCAACGGTACCAATGATTTTGCCTACCCCATGGATTCCTGGCAGAAGTCGTATCGACTGCCGAAGACTGACCGAACACTGTGTCTGAGGATTCGGATGCCGCACGGCCATGGCCCTCCAGGTGAGAATCCGGAAGAGATCCATATCTATGCCAACCAGATACTTCGTCAGGAAAAGCCGCTGCTGAAATTCACGGATCAAGGCCTGACGGGTGCTGAAGCGTGGGGCACGTTCAAGACAGACGTACCGATCACGAAGGGGGAATTGGCGTTCACCAAAGACGTTGGAAAATGGCAGGATCGCAAATGGGAATCGCTTCCTGCGCAAGTCGATCAAGCTGCGGGGCGAATCACGGCGAAGGTTCCCGATGATGCCAAAGTCTTTTACCTGAACCTTTTCGATGATCGAAACTGTGTGGTGAGCACTCAACACATTGAGCGGTAAGCCTTCAGGGATTTCTTCCGCTTTGTCTCACGAATGGAACATTCACATGACTCTGCCGAAAACGATTGGCCTTGTGTTCGCAATGCTTTCAGCCAGGCTGGTTGCTGCGGAACCAGTCAAGATCGAGATTGATCAGCCGAAAGCCTATCAGGTGATTCAACGTGAGGGGTTTGAACCAAAACAAGCTTCGATTCACGAACCGGAAGGCCCGGAACTCGGGTTTGCCGATGTGGAGTTTCGCGCTCCGCGACCGAAAGACGTGAAAGGGGCCTGGCAATATCGCCTGGTCCTGCGCGAACATGGATTTGGCGAATCGCACGAGTGGCATCTGTTCGATGCTGGTACTGATGAGGCTCAACTGAAAGGGCTTCTGGAAGTTCCTGCCGGGGGATGGTATCGCCTGGAAATTCGTTGTGTTGATGGGGATGAAACGACTGCTGTCGGGATGGTTGAGGCAATCGGGGTTGGTGAAGTATTTGTCGTCGCGGGACAGTCCTATGCCGGGGGATGGAACGACGAAGTCCTGAAGGTGTCAGACCCTTCACAAGGTGTCTCCACGTATGACTGGGAATCAAAGACCTGGCGAGTGGCGAATGATCCCCCGCCACATAATGGAGAAGGGGGATCGATCTGGCCGGCCCTGGGAGACATGCTGGTTCCGACGCTACGTGTTCCTGTGGCATTCGTGAATGTCTCCGTCGGCGCGACTTCCAGTACCAAATGGGCTCCTGACGGGCCACTTCATAAGCGACTCTGTCAGGTCGGTCGCGAGATCGGATTGTTCCGTGCGGTTCTGTGGCAGCAGGGAGAATCGGATGTCATCGAGAAAACAACGGCTGAGACGTATGTGAAAAACATTCGTGAAATCCGCGACGCGGCGAATGAAGCATGGAAATTCGAACCGCCGTGGTTGCTGGCGAAATCCACGCTGCATCCGACTGTTTACAAGGATCCGCTCGGAGAACGCAGGATTCGCGGAGCGATTGACGACCTTTGGCGAATCCCGGGTTTTCGACCAGGTCCAGACACCGATCTGCTGGGGGGCGATAATCGCGGTACTAACAACTCGCGCCGACACTTCAGTGGCGTTGGACAGCGCCGGGCAGCCTTATTGTGGTTTGTGGCACTCTGGAATGAGCTTCAGCAGCACAAAGATTAGCATCAAGAGATTGACATCATGATCGTGAGAAACATGACCAGCAAAAGTACATCAGCGTAAACAATGATTTGCGTGAGGAGATTGATCGGGGAGAAAGGATTTTCGAAGCTGCCACCATAGATTCGGCAAACGAGGATATGGAAGAACAGGACAAGGAAAAGAGCGAGCTCCAGTTCCATTTCTGACTTCCATACGGATCGCAATGAATCACCTTGAGGCCACCTATGCTAACGGCGACTGCGTGATTTCGCCTGTCAACAACTCAGTTTCGCCCCGTAACTCGGATGTTTGGTGAGTTGGGCGCAGGTGGGTAAAGGACGCAGAGTCTACTCGAGTGAATCGTTGATTTGCAGCGAAACGTCTCGTTTGCGGTTTGTAATGTGTGGCGCAGAAAGAGGTTATGGATATATTCCTGATTTCTCTGCTGTGATAAACGCTGAATTCTCGCCGAATTCTCAAGTCGGGAAGCGGGCGTGGGCGATTTTACGAAGAATCCCGATTGTCACGGACTTCCCACGGCGAAGTCGGGCCGTTAGAATCCCCGGTCCGCTTGCGAGGCGTACGGTAGTGGTGCCGTCGACCGGCGGTCTGGTAATTCTTGAGATTCCCCGACGGAGGGTTGTGTGGTCAAGTTGCGGTTGCGGGATAACGAGCTGATTAGCGATGCAGTCAAGCGGTTTCGTAAGTTGGTAGAGCATGCTGGCATCAAGAAGGAAATGCGTCGGCGTGAATTCTATGAAAAGCCAAGCGAAACCAGTCGTCGATCACGTCGTCGCGCTGAACGCCGCGCCAAGATCCAACGTATGGTCGGAAACTCCAACGGGGTCTGATCCTCGTCGCAGTCCAGTGCAGGTTTGATTCTCGAGAATCACCATGGTTAGCAGGCCGGTCTTGACCGGCCTGTGTCGTTCTTTGGAGACTGCTCCGAACTTTTCGAACTTTGTTCAAAACGGACGAATCGTCCGCGGCAGGGGGATCGCCATGAAGCTGCCCGCTCAAGCTGGCTTTGTTCTCTTTCTGGTCCTCGGCCTGGATGCCTGCGTGCAGACGGCCTGTTCCGCGGAAATGCCGTGGATCAAAGTTTCGGACGACAAGAAGGGATTTGTCGCCGATACTGGAAAGCGGTTTGTCCCCTGGGGCGTCAATTATGATCACGATGATCGAGGGCGTTTGCTGGAAGATTACTGGGGCGACGAATGGCCTATGGTGGAACAGCACTTTGCTGCCATTCGTGATCTGAAATGTAATGTCGTCCGCATCCACCTGCAGTTTGGCAAGTTCATGAAGGGGCCGTCCGAACCGGATCGCCAGGCCCACGAAAACCTCTCGCGATTACTGGCGCTGGCCGAACGGACAAATCTGTATCTCGATCTGACCGGTCTGGGGTGTTACCACAAGCAGGATGTCCCCGCCTGGTATGACGAACTTGATGAAGCAGAACGCTGGGAAGCTCAGGCTGTCTTCTGGAAATCTGTCGCAGAAACCTGCAAAGGCAGCCCTGCCGTTTTCTGTTACGACTTGATGAACGAACCTGTCTCGCCTGGCGGTCGCAGCAAGGCACGAGACTGGCTGGGACCAGCCTTCGCAGGCAAGCACTTCGTTCAGCGGATTTCACTCGATCAACGCGATCGACCTCGACCCGAGATTGCTGTCGCCTGGCTCAAGCGATTGAACCGGGCGATCCGTGACGTCGATACCAGGCACCTGATTACTGTCGGATTGGTTGACTGGAGTCTGGATCGGCCCGGCCTGACATCCGGGTTTGTACCCAATGTCGTCGTGGAACACGTCGATTTTCTCTGTGTCCACCTGTATCCTGAAGCTGGAAAGCTGAAAGAGGCTCAGCAGACGCTAGCCGGGTTTGCCGTCGGAAAGCCGGTTGTGATCGAAGAGACCTTCCCGCTGAAATGTTCGTCCGAGGAATTGGCTGAGTTTTTCGTACAAACCAAAGGGACAGCCGCCGGGTGGATCAGTTTCTACTGGGGAAAACCGATTGAAGAACTCAAGAAGTCCAGGGAACTCGGTGATGCGATCCTGCTTCAGTGGTTGCTGAAGTATGAACGATTGTCCGAATTCATGCTGCCTTGAACTTGCTCCCAGTTACGTTGCTATTACCTCAGATTGACGTGTGATCAGATTCCAAACAGGACTTCGGAGCAGGCTTTCCGTAGAAATATCCCTGAGCGTGCGTGAAGCCGATCTGGCGACACACTTCGGCCTCTGCGGCGTTCTCGATCCCTTCCGCCAGCGGATGGATCTTCAAATCTAATGCGAGCCGAACGAGGCCGGCAACGATCTGCTGACGTTGTGCTGACAAGTGAATGTCGCGAATCAGACTCATATCGAACTTCAAGTAGTCTGGCGCAACTTCCGCCAGTTCCTGCAGGCGCGACTGGCCAGCTCCGAAATCGTCGTACGCCAGTCCGATTTGCAGATCTTGCAGAGCGCTGCGGAACTGCAGGATTTCCTTCGGATGTGTCAGAGCAGATTCATGCAACTCCAGGATCATTGGTTGATCAGGAGCCATTTCTCGCAGTTCTGCCAGTGACTTCAGCAGACCAGAATCAGTACGTTCGCTGGGATGCGTATTCAAAAACATCATTGTCGTTCCAGCGAGACGCTTAGCGACTTCGATTCCCGCTTGTCGACACATCTCACTGAGTTGTACTGCCTGATTGCTCCGCTCTGCGGCTTCGAACATTTCACGCGGGCTGACCATTCCCGGCAACGGGCTTCGCGCTAAGACCTCATACCCGATGAACTGTCCATCCGAAAGTTGAACGATTGGCTGGTAATGCGGAATCAATGCTCGCTCTGACAACAGCTTTTGAAACTGACTCAGCGATTGCATCCACTCCGCAACTGCGTGAACCTGTGTTCGCACGGAATGATCGTAATGCATTCGTCCTACTACGAATTCGATTCCGGCAAATTGAACGATGTCGGATTCTTCAAGGAGAACATCGTTATGGATACGTATGCCGTTCACAAATGTGCCATTGGTGCTACCAAGATCGCGAATCGTGAGTAAGAACTCTGTTGCAACGAACTCGGCGTGCAACTTCGAAATGCTGACGTCGGGAATACAGAAATTGATATCTGAACGACGCCCCACCTGGAATCGACCGCTGGAGATCGGAATGTGCACCTGCTGACCGTTAGGAGGTACCTGTCCCTGCAAGAACCAACCGACGGAACTCGTTGAAACGTTATCCTCGATGGCACCGGCAATCATGGCAAACGACCCTTCGTCTGATTTGTCAATACGGTCAAGTTTGACCGTCGTTGGTTCATATTAATCTGTCGAAGCGAATCGTCTGCGAAGACGATGGCCTCAGTTTCTGATCCGAGTTGCTCTTCAAGAATGGCAACTACACCAGGATCGGACGCTACCTCGCTTGTCAGCAGCAATTGACCCGGAATAGTTCGCCGAGCCAGACGCACAGCCTCGTTGACGGTGGTTCCGAAATAGTTAATTTCCTGTCGATCGCTGGTGACCAGTGCCGACCCGCGATGCAATGCCCCCGAGAGTGACCACTGCCGCTGAGGTAAGGCCGCAACGAGTTCGGTATATAAGCCCGTGGCAGCTTCAAGTGCTACAGCAGGGTCGGGGAAGATGGCTAGCAGCAATCCACCTTGCTCATCGATCAAACTTCCTCCCCGAACACTGATGTACCGCTGCATGAACTGGAGAAGATCCCGCATCAGCAGGTAGGCACCCGAGTCACCAAGTTCTGCAAAGACGTCGTCCAGGTGATCCGGCTGAATTGCGAGGAAATTTGTCGTCGCGAGTTGAACCAGTTGCCCGGGAGCGAGCGTTTCATGAGGAAACAACTGCCGAAACAATGGCATACCTGTCGCTTCGGCTGCGGTGATGGCATCCGACCGCTTAATCGTCCGTTCGATTCGTACGAGTTGCTTCTCTGAGAAACTATTCTCGATGACCAATTGCTGGCTGCCACCCAGAAACGTCGGCAACACTGGTCGCAGGGTTTCGGATGCACATCACAAGCGGCCATGTCGGACTCCGTTGCGAGCGTCGACTTCGATGGGAATCGTATACGGCAATCGCGCACCGCGCAAGTTGTAACTGCCAGCTTCCAGATTCAAGTTCAGCAAAAGTCGCTCACCCGGTTCCAGACTGACTTGCGCGATCACATGTGGAAAGTTACCCGGTCCACCGTTGCAATAGAGTTTCGAATCGGCCTTGCGGATATCAGGGTGCACGCTGAAGACCAACTCGATTGAACTGCCGAACTCGACCTTGAAGTCTGACTGGCAGGCATTGCAGTTCGCATGCTGGTCGATTTCTCGCAATGTCTGTTTTGCATCGGCAGCCAATCGACAACTTGGGCAAATCAGATCCCAGCCCATCGTCAGCAAACCATGATGGACTCCGTGCAAGCAGGCATCAACGAATTCGCGTTCCGGTAATCCAAATCGACGTGCAATCGCGATTGGTCGAATTTTCGCGAGGTCTTGAGATGCCGCATTGGTCACCAGGTCGTGCAAGACTGCAATCACATCGTCACTAACCCCAACAGCTTTCAATTGTTCCTGTTGTCGCTGTAAGCGAGATCGCTGAATTCTCGACATTCCCTTTGGGGCCTGGAACTGGTCAACGACACGATCGGTTGGTGCCATCAGCGTTGCATCGATCCGGCGATAGATGCGATCCAGGTTGCGTTTTCCTTTCACACCGACTTCCAGCGTTGCCAGCATGCGTCCTGACACCCCACGAGGCAGAATCTTGACATGATGTGTCAACTGCGTTCCCCCTTCGGGAAGTGATTCCAAGGCAACCGTACTCAGGAACCAGACGAACGGTCCTGACGGAAACTCTCGTAATACACTGAACCGTCGACCTTCGACCCATTCGAACGGATGTTCCTCCCATTTAATGATCATGCCAGCCATGCGAAACTGGCCGAATTTTCGCGACCGACCTGCTTCGTCGCGAACCATTTCGTAGCTGACTGGTGGAATCCCAGCCGCCTGATTGAAGCGATCGGTATTGCTCACATACCGCCAAAGCAACTCGGGCGTTGATTCCAATCGCCATTCAAAGTTTGCAATCAGTACCTTCGAGGCATCGTGTTCAGGTAACGATGGGTGAAGGACCAACTGAGCCGCGGTTCCACTCTGCAGACGCAGAATCTCTTCCAGCAAACAAGCTGCGTCAGCAGGTCGCTCGTGGAATACGTCGACTTTCCCGGTATCCACCTGTATCCTGAAGTGGCCTTTTTTTGTACGCTCCGCAGGGTCAGCCACCGGATGGCCTGTTTCAGCCTCAGTGCTCACTGAAGTTTAAACAGTTTTTCGAATTCATGCTGCCTTAAGTTCTGCGTGATGTAATGTGAAGGATCGTTTCATTCTGGTTCGAGTCTGTTATGCGTTCCGATTGTCGAACTGTCGTACCGATGTCCCAGCGCCCCGTGAAACGGGGTTCTGCTGGCCGTGCTGGCTTTACGATGATCGAAATGCTGTTGGTGCTGGGTGTCATAGCCGTGATCATCGCAGTCGCCTGGCCCAACGTGATTCGGCTAACAGGGCAACAGCGGCTGCTGGAGTCGAGTGACAAAGTACGTTCGCTCGCCTCCAGTGCACGGATTCATGCGATTGAAAGCGGCCTGGTTTATCAGTTTCGTTACGAACCGGGTGGACGGCGGTTTGTTGTCATTCCGTTTGAGCGTGAGTTCGAAAGTGTCAGTCCCGATGCCCAGGGAACGGGAGCTTCTTCGAGTCTGGGGCGATTCAGCAAAGCTTCGGGCTTGCTTCCTGAAGGGGTTTCGTTTGCCGCACCGAAGTTACCAGGGACCTCGTCGGGAACTGCATCTGCATCTGGAGGGCAGAAGCTTTCCGCAGATCTCTTCAGCGGCCTGGCCGATGCTGCGAAGCTGGAACAGGCGTCATGGTCAGGTCCGATCCTGTTTCAACCCGACGGAACAGGAACCGATATCGCGTTCGAAGTGGTGGATCGTCGCAATCAGCGCGTCACCGTGACTGTCCGTGGTGTCACCGGTGCGGTGACTGTCAGCCGCATTCACCAGATGGAGAAATCATGATCTCCATTCGATCAAATCCGGCAAACGCCCGGTGTCACTCAAGGAGTGGTTTGACACTCCTGGAGATCATCCTGGCGCTGGCGATCTTTTTCGGATCTCTGGCGGCGCTGGCTCAGCTGTCATGGAATGGAGCTCGAGCCGCCGTTCAGGCCCGTTTGAAAACACAGGCCATCATTCGCTGCGAAGCCAAGTTGGCCGAAGTTCTTTCGGGGGCTCAGCGACTGGCCCCGGTCACGAATACACCGTTCCCTGACAATCCCGACTGGACATGGTCACTGAGGATTACAGAGACGAATTATCCGGATTTGCTACAACTGGAAGTCATGGTGTCCCATTCCGGAAATTCCAAGTTGGCCCACACACAGTTTACTCTGCGTCGCTGGATGCGTGATCCCGCGTTATTCCAGGATGCGGCGTTACTCAAGAAGCAAAACGCTCAATCGACTTCAAAATGAAGAAATGTCGCCATCACATTTCTGAGATCGTACAGGGCCGCTTCCATCCGGCTGCCGGCGCTCAACATACGTCCGGTCAACAATCAGGACGACAAGCATTCACGCTGGTCGAAGTGATGCTGGCGCTGTCGTTGTCGGTGATTCTGCTGGGTGCCATTTTCACCGCGATGGATCAGTCGTGGCGATTGACCGCCAACGGTCGCGAGGAAATGGAACGGTCGCAACTGGCTCGAGCGCTCATCCGCAAGATTGCGATCGACTTTCGTTCGGTCTCATTTGTCCCGCCGATCCTGACAGACGCCAGTGCCTCGGCCACAGGTTCGACATCGACGGGTTCCTCTACTTCGACAGGATCGAGTTCTTCCACAGCCAGTTCCGGGTCGACCTCAACAACGGGGACTTCGACGACGGGGACCTCGACCACAGATACAACGGCGACTCAAACACCGACTGCTCGAAGTATTGGAATCCGGGGCAACGCTCAGCGAGTGGAAATGCATATTTCGCGAGCTCGCCGTGATCTTAATTTTTCGTCGAGCGTCAACGGAAACAACGTGCAGTCACGCTCGAGTGATTTGCGAGTGCTGACGTATCAACTGGCGACATCTGGTTCCGGCTTGATTCGTACCGATGGTGATCGACTGGCGACATTGATGTTGGAAGATAATGGAGGTGCCGCGGCAGCAATAGCGGCTCAACAGGTACTTGCCCCCGAAGTTTCGTACTTGCAGTTCAGCTATTTTGACGGAGCTGCCTGGTACGCGTCGTGGGACAGCGAATCGTCGGGACGACTGCCTCGAGCAATCGCAGTGACAATTGGATTTGCCCCTCCGAAAAACAAGCCCGGACCTTTGTTTCGCGTGACGGTCAGTCAGTCGGCTAACCAGTTCCGTACGGTAGTCCTGATTCCAATTGCCGATCCGCTGCCGGAGGAATTCGCCCCATGAAGTCACCACGAAACCATCGCTTACGAAAGTCGCGACGAGGGAGTGTGCTGCTGATCGTGCTGGTCATCGTCTCGGTGCTGACTCTGGTGGCCTACAACTACACGCAGTCGATGACGACCGAATTCGAAGCAACGACGATTTATGGCAGCGACGTCCAGGCTCGTGAAGCGGCCGATTCCGGCGTCGAATATGTGGCGACAATCCTGGGAAACCGAGGTGATCCTGCTCTGGAAAACCTTCAGCACAACGCGTCACTCTTCTGGGGAAGATCTTTCATTACGTCTGACCGGAAACGTGGCCGGGCGCATATTTCTGTCATTGCACCTGTTGAACATTCGACTCGAGGTAACGCGATCCGTTACGGCTTGATGGACGAGTCGGCCAAGCTGAATCTGAATCTGCTGCTCAAGATGAAATTGAGTGACGATGAGATTCACACGATGTTGTTAAACATCCCGGGCATGACCATTGAAACTGCGGATGCGATTCTGGACTGGATTGATACCGATGACACCAAGCGGCCATACGGAGCAGAATCGGAATCGTATGAATCCATGACGCCCCCGTACAAAGCCAAAAATGGCCCGCTGGAAACTCTGGACGAATTGCTGATGATCAAAGGGGTCACACCCGCGTTGCTGTACGGTGAAGATGCGAATCGGAACGGACTGCTCGATCCCAATGAAAATGATGGCGATGCCAGTCCCCCGATCGACAATCGAAATGGTGTTCTCGATCACGGCTGGGTCGCTTACCTGACCGCGCATGGACGGGAATCCAATCTGCGCGCCGATGGGCGAGAAAAGATCCACCTGAATAACGGTCTGCTGACGGACCTCTACGACGCTCTGGAAGACGAATTTGACGAGGCAACAGCCAAATTCGTTATTGCCGTCCGAATGAATGGTGCGACAGCGCCGGCAACAGCCTCGTCGAGCAGCACCGCCAGCAAGAGTGGAAGCAACAGCAACAGCAGCAACAGCAGCAACAACAGTAACAATAAGAACAACACCGGCAAGACAGTGACTTCCAGTTCGTCATCGCAGACACAACAGCAACAGCAGCAGCAGGCGATGCAGGGGCTGACAAAAGCGATCGCATCAGCGGCGCTCAGCACAGGAGGCAAGGTGACTCGAGGAGGAATCGATATCACGGCTGGGGGTTCGTACCAGATTCAGTCGATCTGGGCGTTATTCGGATCAACCGCCAAAGTCACGATCAACGGAGCCAGCCAGACGCTGAAGAGTCCCTGGCCGGACAACCCTAATCAACTTAAAAATACGTTGCCCAAGCTGCTCGACACCTTGTCGACAACGAACGATGAGTATCTGGAAGGGCGGATCAACATTAATCAGGCGCGACGCGAGATCCTGCTCGGAATCCCCGGGTTGGAAGAAGAACTTGTCGACAAGATCATCCAGGCTCAGAAACTCGACTCCAACGGCCAGCCTTCGCTCGATGTCATTCATCAGCACAACACAACCGGCTGGCTCTATTTTGAAGGACTGGTCGATTTGACGACCATGCAGACCTTGGACCCGTACTTTACGGCGCGCGGCGATGTCTATCGGGCTCAGATCTTCGGCTTCTTCGAAGGGGGCGGGCCTGTCACTCGTCTGGAAGCAATGATTGACGGAACTCAAAACCCGCCACGAGTCATCTTTCAACGCGACCTGAATGACCTGGGCCACGGCTATTCTCGCTCGCAATTGATGCCCGTTACCAATCGTTGATTGGCTTACTGTCATGGGCTGCAGGAACCAGCGCAGGATCGCGTGTACGCTTTGAAGAGTAATGGACCATCAGCCGGTACGCGCTAAGTCGGGTTTCTGGCGCTGTCACGTTGTAAGAGAACCGGACGCTAGCCGGCTGTTTATTTAATCGTGGCTGGCCCACCCTCATGACGAGATATAACGAGTTGCGCCCCAGGAAATTGTTGTAAGTCGTGAATCTTCGTCCGGTCGGCGTTCTGAAATCGATTAAATCAACAGGCCGTAGCGCGTACCTGCTGATGGTGCTATTGCGGTCATGGGTTGGCACACATCCAGCGCAGCGGTTTTCCCTTCGTGCTCGTCGTGTCCTTCGTGTTCAACAAATCCTCGCGAAGACGAGCACGAAGCTCACGAAGAGCGCGAAGAGGGACTTCGACAATCGAGTAATCGAACGTGACCTGGTTTAGTCTAGACGCTGCAGTTTGATGTCTGGTTTCCAGAGTCGTTCTCATGCGTTTGGCCAGGTGATTGCGGTATCATCCGTCTCCAATTCGCTTCTCGTTCACGCCAGTCATTGTGAACTCACCGCGACTTCTCGCAGATCGCCAATTGACCACAGCGGTTCTTCGCCGCATAATCGATCAGGCATCAGAAAACACTTCTTTCGTTTCCATCAGTACGCGAACATGGCAGGATGGCTAAGTCGAGCGACCGATGCATTTCGCAAGACAGCCCCGCCACCGCCGGAGCCGTTTTCGGTTCGTTGCGATTGCGGAGGAACCGTTGAAGGGATTCGTGTTTCGGCCGCTCAAAAGCCGGGCTGTCCCGATTGCGGAACCCCTGTATTTGTGCTGCCAGCGAATGTCTACCCGGTCCCCGTCAAGCCGGTAAAACGCGAAACTCCGCCGCCACTCCCGACATCGGAATCGCCCTCCAGGTCGCAAGGCACAAGCCCTTCTTCGAAATCCAGGACTCCATCGAAGGAAGCGCCAGCAACAAAACAGACTCCGCCGCCGTTGCCGCAAACAACGCCGGAAGGGATACTCGACGAAACTCCAACTCAAATTGTGACTCCGTTTCGCATGATCGTTGTGCTGATGGGGACAATTGCATTCCTCACGGCTTGGGGTCTCTGGCATCGACAGCGGATTGAAACAGCGAAAGCCAGTGTGCAGGCTGCGAGTGAAGCGGGTATGGCGGCACTGAAGGATGGCAATTTTGCCATGGCGGCTCGCGAATTAAGCCGTGCTCGCGATGCCGTTGATCTGCTCGGTCGAACGGACGCTGAGTCTCATTCGATCCGCCGACACTGCCGAGAAGCGGTTGCCGGTTATGAACTGTCAGGCAGCAGTGTATTTGAATTGCTCGCCACCTATGCGACAGATGTCAGTATCGGCAAATTGAAGGGGGCTCGATCACTGTCACGTTCTCGCGATTCCTGGCTCCTGATCGATGCGATCGTCGCGAATCCCGATGATGCCAGTCATCCGTGCAGGCTGGATATCCCTTTGGCTTTTGATGGTTTGCGATTTCGAGTGGAAGTCGATTCCGACATCGTTCGCAAAGCTGCCAAGCGTGAACAATCTAATGGTGTTGCGCGAGTGATCTTTGCCGCACAAATGAATGAAATCCGTCCGGGATCTCAGCACGATGCCGAATCGGTACTGGTTCTGAATGGTAAGTCAGCCTTTCTGTGGACTTCATTCGAGACGTATGCGGTGCTGGGCTACACCGAGGATCTAAATGATGAAATCGAGGCGACTCGCAAGCTGCTGACAGGCCAGCTTGAGCAGACAGATCCGCCTGAGCAAAAAGGGGGGGCTCGATGAAACTTCGTGACACCCTGAACAGTTTCGCCGTGATCGTACTGTGGTCGGTCACCATGACCGCATCCGCAGCCGATTCCTCGTGGTCTGTTTCGTATGTCAATTCCCGTAAGGCCGAGTGGGAACAACTGGCTGGGGCGTCGCTGCGAATCGAAGGACGGATTTCGCTGCTGGGTAGCGGACAGATGCGCCTGTCAAAGTTCGAAGTTCCAATCCATGCGGATGAAGCCTTAATCCGGTCATTACAGGGAAAGAAGAACGTCGAGATTTCAGGTCAGCTCAAGAAAGAGAACGGCAAGTTCCAGTTCCATGCGGATCGGATCAAAGTCCTGCCGACAGACGTTCAGGAGTTCGAGTCACGGTCATCTCGACTTCGCAATACAAATGCGTCTGACTGGTACGAACTGGGTGACTGGGCTGCCGAACGAAGCAAGTACTACGACGATGTCGAACTCGGCAAGAAGTCGCTGTCGGCCTACGAAAAAGCAGTTTCTGCGGAATGGCGGGAACTGGAGGCGGACAATGCCGACGGACGCTTTCAACTGGCTGCAAAAGTCTCGACCTACAAGCTGGCTGAAACGCGCCGGATGGAACTGATGCATGAAGGAAACAGGATTCTTTGCCAGGCGTTCTTGCGAGCCAAGCCAGATGCCGACGCCGCGGCAATGTTACAGGCCAAGCTGGCGAAAGACCTGCCGGGTTCGACCACTGCACTGAAAGAGTATCCCGCTGATTTGAAGAAGCGATATGAGCAGGAGCCGCTCGGGGTCTATCATGAATCGGCTGATGACGTCCGATTGAAACTGCATCGTCTGCTTTATGCATCAGTCGCGATCAAGTCGGTACTTGATGATGCGACGAAGAACGGAAGTAATGGAGACGTGATTTCGGATCGGCTTGAAAAGGACGTACCAGAGGCAAAGGATCTTGTTCAACAATATCGAGCTCAAAAGCTGGCTTGGCGCGTGGAACAGTCTGGCGCGGCAACTCGAGCCGAAATTGAGCAACTGGCGGCTGACCTGCGTGCGGTGCAGCAGGCAGAACAGGCGCGTCTGGTAGTGATTCAGTGGCTGAAAGGCCGTGAAAGCCGTCTTCGTGAAGATGGCCCATTAGGGTTATTGCAACTCGCCGATGAATATCTGGCACTCTTAAAGGACGAGCCCAAAGCGGTCTCGTTCCTGGTCGAGGCGAACCGGATCGACCCGCTGTTTGAAAACGTTTCGAACAAGTTGACATCACTGGGGTACGAGAAGTCGGGAGGCGTCTGGGTCAGGTCAACCGGTCAAAAGCCTGTGGTGCCGATGCCTGATCCGCAGCAATTCCTGCCAACGGCAATTGCGATCGGAATGAATGCCACGACCGCTCGTCTTGCCATGGGTGGCCGCCCCACTTCTGTCGCTAGAGTTGTCGCTAAAGGAAAGACATCCGAAGTCTGGAGCTATGGGCAACCAGGAACATCCCGCCTGGTCATTCGGTTGGAGACTGCGACAGTCCCGCCGGAACTGCGAGTCGTTGACATCAGCAGCGAACGTTAGGGTCTTGTCGAAACAAATCGGTGGCAGGAGTGATGAAACGCAAGGATAAACGATGTTCATACTTGCTGTGTATTACCCGAAGCCTGAGGACTTCTACAACGGAATTGCCGCACTGATACTGACATTTCTCGTCCTATGTCTCCTGGCATTCTGGCTCAAATGTTCAGTTCGGGTTGTAGCCATGCTGATGGCTGTTGGTGGTGTCGTTGGATTGGCTCACGAAATTCGTGCTGCTTTTCAAGTCCGCCCCGGCGGATATGACATGTCGCGACGGATTTCTGGAACGAACTATAGCGACAGCTTTTTTGAATTTGCGACATCCTTGCACGTCGGATACGGCTGCCTGAAAAGTCTCGCCGGGATGTTGACCGGACTTTTGTTGTACGGAATTGGTGTTGCCGTATGTCGACGGTTGAATTGGCAAGCTGTCATCAGGAGTAAAAAAGGTCAGGCGAACTCGTGAGTGCCAGGGCATGGCCCAGCGAGGAAATGAGCGTTCCTGCAATATTATTGCCCTTTCATCTCGACGCTTTGCTTTGTGCGGCAGTTTGGACTGTGCGACCCATTCAAGGACCGTGGCGACTCGATCGTATTCGGCGTTCGTCCTGTCGCGTGACTTTGGGTATAATGCCAACAGGCGAGTTGTCATCTTGACGACTCCCGGTGCAGTTCTCCTGACGAGGTTATGCCACGTGACTGATTTGGTGACGCTCAACGTTTCTGCCGCTGTACGGGATCGTTATTCAGAAGCAGCAAAGGATCGTACCGCGGATCTGTGCTGTGCCGTCTCCTACGATACGCGGTTCCTGGCGGTCATTCCGCAAGAGGTTCTCGATCGCGATTACGGATGTGGTGATCCGTCGAAGTACGTTCAGCCTGGCGACGTTGTTCTGGACCTTGGATCTGGTGGTGGAAAGATCTGTTTCATCGCTGCGCAGGTTGTCGGTCCGACGGGTCGCGTCATCGGTGTCGACTGCAATGATGACATGCTCGCTCTGGCGCGAGGTTCGCAGGCCGATGTCGCTCAGCGCATTGGCTATGCAAACGTACAGTTCCGCAAAGGGCAGATTCAGGATCTCAGTCTCGATCTGGATCAACTCGAACTGCAGTTACATCAACATCCGATTGCGACAAGTTCAGACTGGTTGAAGGCTCAGGAAATCGCCGCAGAGTTGCGCCGGACATCGCCGCTGGTTGCCGATGAATCAGTGGATGTGGTTGTTTCGAATTGCGTGCTGAATTTGGTCGACTCTGCAGATCGCAGGAAGCTGTGTCAAGAGATTTACCGAGTTCTGAAGCCGGGGGGACGAGCCGTCATCAGCGATATCGTTTCCGATCGCGACGTTCCTGCTACTTTGCAGAACAACCCGGAACTCTGGAGCGGCTGCCTGAGCGGTGCGTTCCGGGATGACTTGTTTCTAGCCGCGTTTGAAGAGGCGGGATTCACGGGGCTGGAGATCCTGGAACGACAGCCGGAACCGTGGCGAGTGATTGAAGGGATCGAATTCCGCAGCCTGACCCTGCGAGCTCACAAGGCAAATACGACCGTGCATGACGCAGCATTACAGACAGTGACATATCGCGGTCCCTGGAAGTCGGTTCAGGATGATTACGGGCAGACTTATGTGCGAGGGACGCGCACGAATGTCCCTGCGGGGATTGCAGCCATCCTGCAGCAACCCCCGTATTCTGGACAGATGCTTATCGGAAACGATCCGGTCGTGAATACCGCAGCCTGTTGCCTGCCGCTCGTCAGTGATTCAGGGTGTGGCCCGACCGGCTGTTGCTGAGGTTATCCATACATTCGAGAGAGTTCGCGAAGTTCGTCGAGTGCCTCGTCCAGTTCCGGAACGATCGCTCCGCAAACACGAGCTTTACGATCACATTCTCCCAGCAATAGCAACTCTTCGAAATCGGGCGACTCCATCAATCGATGGTGTGCCCGGTGTCCGATCGTGCGGTCCCGGATTTGATGGACCGCCATGTGGTGTTCGATGAACCACGCAGTGCGCGGCGTAATCTGGTCCTCAAGAGCTTCCAGGCCCGCCTCGACATGGTTACTGGAATCCAGGCCCTTACCAACATCGTGCAGCAATGCCGCCAGTTGAAACTCTTCGTCGTAGGGCAATTCGTTGCGAGCCAGCACGTAGGTCTGAAGCAGGTGGTACAGGACATCCCCTTCCGGGTGGTAGTGCGAGTCCTGCATGACTGTTTCGAGAGGAACCAGCAACGACCGGTACACCTGAAATCGGTCGATCGCAGCTTCCGCGGCCGCGACTTCGGCTTCCAGATTCGCATCCGGGTATTCAGTTCGCAGGAACTGCTCAAATTCTGCCAGGGAAGCACGTTCCATGGCCTTGCCTGTAATCGAACTCTTAAACACAAACCCGACCTTGTCAGGCGGGTACATGGTCAATTCGATGGGAAACCGGTCACGGATGTGGATATGAGTGAACACGCGTTCTTCGCCATGCTTGCGAACACGTTTGTGCTCAACTTCATAGTCCATCCCTTCGGCATCCAGGCAACCAGTGACAGCTTCCAGGTTGGATGAAAAGACATGGATATCGATATCCGAGCCCTGCCGGATATGTCCGGTGAAGGTACTGCCAATGATCTTCGGACGGCAGTGCGAAACCAGTCGCATGATCCGCAATGCTTCGACCCGCATTTCGCGCAGACGGTCAAATCGCGAGCCCCCTTCGAACAGGGCGGCCATCCGCTGGACTTCATCGCGGATTTCAGCATTGCTGGGAAGTTCGGACGGCTTCACCCATCCTTGACACAACCTGCGAGCCGCTTTCATCTTGGCCCGGTAGTACTCGGACTCGCGTCGTTCGTACATCATTCGAGCGGCTTCAACAATGATGCCGCGTCTCAGCTTGCCATCGCTCATTCATCGTATGTCGGATTTTTCGATCTGCGTCTCGCCTTCTGCATCAACGATGCTGAAAAACCGGCGATACCACGTGACCGCTCCACGCCCATCAAGGCCGACACCGGGCAACTGGAGTCTCATTTTCAATGACAGATTCAAGACATATTCGAGCGGGATGTCAATCTCGTTTGTTCAACGAGCCGGATGAGTATTATGTAGCCGAACTCGTAAGAGTTCGGTTCTGACTCCGTAATTCGACAAGCCCCCGAAGTCTCACGACTTCGGCTACGTCAAAACGCCAAACTCAGGCTCTTGCAGGGAAATCACCCTCCATTCCGAAATCGTCACGACTTGCGGTCAATCTTTAGCAGATAGCAGAAATGCGGTCCCCCGGAGTCGTTGGCATCCTGCAGCAGGACGAAGTAGCGACCTGTACGTTTCAGTTCGACTTCCAGACGCGGGTCGCGACCATCCACATCGTCATTTGCTGCCACAACTTGGCCGTTTTCGTCATAGAGTGTCAGGAATGGATCGAGTAACGAACCGAGTTGCGCGGCCTGTACCCGGATCGTCAGCTTTTCGCCCGCCGTCCCTTCCAGCGAAAACAGATCAACGTTGCGGGGATCATGAATGGTTCCGACCACTGTCTTTCCGATCGTAACAGCCTGAGCCCCCTTAAAGCCGTCGTTCGGCTCCTTTTCAAGAATCAGATCGTCAGCCCGTAGAGCGGCAATGTCATATTGAGTTGTTCCGTTTGGGGAAGCGGCCTGCAGTTTCAACATTCCCGGTGCGGTTTCAGCAGGAAGCATGATCGAAACCTCAGCCTGCGTATCACCGACTCGCTTGGCATCGTAGTTCTGCGGAACGGCTGTTTTGCCTTTGGAGTCAATTTCCAGTTTGGTGTCACCCAGCTTGATCTCGGTGATTTCGTCGAGGAACAATCCTCGCAGTGTGATCTTCACCGGGGTTCCGACAGTCACGACGAGGGGAACTGCGACGATGATCTTTGGCTGCTTTTCGGGCTTCGACTCCTGTGCAGATGTCACGGAAGCCAACAGTATCAGTATCAGGAGAATTCGCATCGGTTGTTTTTCGTTTGGGATGACTTGCAGGCATTCGGCAACGTACCCGGCTATCATAGTGTGGTCAATCGGGCGCGAGCGAGCGTCGCACGTTTGATGAGGTTGAAAAGTCGGCCAGGAGATTGTTTGTGGAACGGTTGCGTCTGGAAATCGAACCGGTCATTCGCAGTGCCGAACGGTTGCGCGAAGAAGTGCTCCGTCTGCTTCCCGCTCATCAGGGACTGCCAGCACTGGCCGCCAGTGTGGCCAAGGCAGCACGCGAAGCAGAAACAGTTTCCCGGAAGTTAAAGAAGCCGTTTGGCCTGCACCGATTGCCGGTACTATTCCTGGCAATTGCTCTCGTATTCTTCATCGGCTGGCTTTATCTGCATTTTTTCAGTGTCGCTACGCTGACGATTGCACTTCCCGATCGAGATGCCAGTGAGCTGCGAACGCGAGTCTCCAGCGACCGTCGACTGCTGTTTCGACCCGTCATCGTACGAGGCTCGCGCGAGGCAGCCGAGTTGGTTTCCGCTGGAAAGGTTGATCTGGCATTCGTTCAGGGGGGACTTCCGATCGCCGCGGATCTCGCCCGGTTGGAGACTCAGCAACCCGAACACGTCCTCTGGTTTCTTCGAAGTGACGTCAGCGCGGGGAGCGTCAAACGAATCCTGACTTCGCTTTCCGGGGAAGGAAGTCATACGGTCGCTCAAGCCTTCCTCAAGGCCTGGAAGATTGAAGGCCAGGTAGAATTTATTCATGACTGGAAGCGATTGTGCGAGGATGAAAGTTACGTCGTCCCCCCCACGATCGATGCAGTCTTTGTTGTTAAAGATCCGTCAGACGAGCAGACGCTCAGGGCCAGTAATCGGTTGGCCAAAGCAGGGTTTCACCTGGAATCGCCGGACTTGGGAGCACGCGTCCTGGGCCTGGACTATGTGCGGCCTGCGGTCATCCCTGCTGGCTACCTGAACAGCATTCCGCAATTCCCCAAGGAGCCGGTTCCCACCTATACCGTCACGACATACCTTGTCGCTCGACGAAACTTGACGCCGCGTCTGCTGGCCATCGCATCACAGTTGATCGAAAACCGCCCTCCCTCGATCAACACCAACAGCTTCGATGCGACCATCGGTGAAGCGAGTGAAATCTTTCAGGGAATCGAAGCTTTTATGGGGATCATCATCAACATTGTCCTGGCATTTCTCGCCCTGCTGGGAATCGAAATGGTCTCATACCGAAAGCGGTTTCATGAATTGAACTCGCTGGTCAGCCTGATCAGTATGCATCAGAGCTCCAAGGATGTCCTCGGCGTTACGGATCCGGCACAACGACGCAACAATCTGTTGTACCTGAGTCTGTGCAGTGACCTGTTGGGGCTGGTCAGCTCGATCAGCGGGTACTACACGCAAGAGAATTCGTCATTGCTGTTTAACAGTCTGCCCGAAGTGATTCATCACCGGTGCGACAGCCTGAAGATCAACATTCAGCTCAAGATCCTGCACGCCATGATCGATGCCCCACCTCTTCAAGAAGAGATCGTCGGCGATCCGCCGATTCAAAACGCGGCCGCGCCCTTAACAGAACAGCAAGGTTCGGAGGCATAATGTGCTTCCTCACGGACGGTCGTTGTGAGGAAGCACAGGCTGATAGGCAGAAGGGATGCGGTCGGGCCGAATCCTCGAATCATTTCTTGGGTGCGAATTCGCCGGTATCCAGTTGCGGAAGTTCGCCCGTCAGCCAATGAGTCAGCAGTTCATCGAAGGTGTAATCTTCGATGTGAAACTCGCCTTCGTACAGCGTGATCATCTGCATGTCATCGCAATCGATCAGGGAATATTGGTTGCAGCCCCAATCAATAATCGGAACCCAGACCTCTTCGCATTCGTCGTTTTTCTGGAGTTCCGACCAGGTTTGCAGCAGATCACCGTGGCTGGATTCGAATCCGCCGGGCAGTCCGATCAGTGGACCAGGACCAAAACCACCGTTACCGATGTGGATGTATGCCTTGGCCAGCAGTTTGGGAAGGTCGAAACCCAGAAAGCTCTCTGCCGATTCGATATCCGCCGAGGAAACGGTGTCAAACCAGACGGTTTCAGGATCGGCGAGGGCAGCCTCACGCAGGCGAAGGAGCAGCTTCTTCATCAGTAGTCTCAATCAAGGTCATTTGCTGCCGAGTTCGCACTTTGAGCCCGGCAATCGTCTGGTCACCGTTTCCTATATCTCATGTGAACAAAAATTGCCATCGCACATGCTCATGCGACGGGAAATCGGGTTGACCGAGACGAGACACAATGGAAAGGGAGCTTTTTGCGTCCGTTATGACTGAAGAAACTGGCGAGCCGATGTGGAATTGTGACAAAAAGCGACTTACGATCGTCGCGTGACCAATGAGATCGAACACATTTTGACAGGTGAACCGTCATGAACCAGTCTGAAATCGCTGACGAAACGTTTTCTCTGCCGCGAGGTGGGGCGTTGATTCTGGTATTGGCGTATGCCGCAGGAATCCTGCTGGGGATCGCCTTCCTCGTATTGTGGTTAACCGGACTTGCCGCTATCGGCCTGGGGGCTGCGGGAATCGGTATCGCCGGACTATGTCTCTATCTGCTGCCCGAATCCCTGGGGCCGGCATTCGTTGGCGACAGTTTGGTTCTTGGGAGCGATGGAGTTCGATTTCTGCGCGGTCAAGATAAGACTCTCGGGAATATCCCGTACGCGAATATTGACAACGTCTCAATCAATGAGGCCGATGGAGGCAGATCACTTTGGGTTCGATTGAAGGATCCCGAAGCTTCAGGCACGTCGTGGCCAGGAGGACTCGATTCGATGAACGTCATCTTCAGTCAATGCGAGCATCACCTGGTGATCGGCCAGGGATTGCCAATCGCCCCACCGGAACTTCAAGCAAAGCTCATTGCGAGAATTGAAGGCTGAACTCGCCACAGTTTGATGCCCGCGGGACGCCACACTTAAACGGAATGCGCTCTAGCAGCCCGTGGCAAAAGGGGTCTGACCCTCTACGGGCATACGATTTTCAAGTCAAATCAACTGCCCTCCAAAGGGTCTGACCCCTTTTGCCACGGGCTCCTAGCGTTCCACGATTGCCAGTCGTTTCCAGTAGGCAAATTCATTGGACCAGTTGTTCGACTGGTTCAGCACTTCGACATAGGCTTTCTGGCCGGCGAATTTTGTCAGGTCGACTTGAATGTTCGCCCAGCCCTTTTGTGGCGTTGTCAGTTTCTGGTCGATCAGTTCCTGATGGATGACTTCGCCGTTGATCTTGACCACCAGCATCCAGTCGGCCATCGGATAATGCGTGACTCGCATATCCAGCATGGCTGGCTTGTCTTTGGGTAGCGTTAGCCCCGCTCGCAGGATCGCTGGCTTGTCTTGAGCGTTGGGATACAGCCTCAGGACATCCGTCTGGCCAGCGTGTTCTTTCAACCGGTAAATGCCTTGTGCCAGTTCTGATGCCGAAAAATGAGTGGTGAAGGGTGCCAGGACTCGACCAAAGTCGCTTTTGAGGTACGCCTGATCCAGCAGACTTGGGTCAAGCGCCGGCGGGGCAGGAATTGGATTCACCAGAAGGGTTCTGGCGAATTCCATATCAGATCGGAAGAGCGTCGTGTAGGGAAAGAGGGTAGATCTCGGTGGTCGCCGTATCATTAAAAAAA
>CAXBSB010000085.1:0-28263 GCA_963977965.1 uncultured Schlesneria sp. | reverse complement strand
AACAGCAGCAACGGCAGTTCGACGTTTCGATACGCCGTCAGGACTGACAGCAGGTTGTAGAACTGAAAGACGAAGCCGACGCTTCGAGTTCGCCATGCGGCCAGTTGAGTTTCCGTCATGGCTGAAACACGCTCGCCCTGAACGATGACTTCACCGGATGTTGGACGATCCAGTCCCGCGATCAGGTTGAGCAGCGTCGTCTTTCCTGAACCAGACGGTCCCATCAAACTGACAAACTCATTCTCTGCAACCTGCAGATTCAGACCATTCAGGACGTCAACCGTTTCAATCCCTCGCTTGAATGACTTGTGGACATCGCGAACATCAACACAGACAGGGTTAGACATCGAGAATTCCTGGACGATGATTTTTGATTTTGATCGACAGATTGTCCGACTTCTGAAGAATGGCAGGCCGTCTGGATAGGCTTACTTCTCTTCAGGATCGGATTGGGTGGGCTTTGGCTGGTCGAGAGTTTTTACCGGTACATTGTCATTCAGCTTGGCATCCGATGGGGCGTCGGAATTGTAAAACGTCACGATCGCTCCCATTTCAGGCTTCAGGTACATCCCTTCTTCATCGCTGGGGACTGTCAGTCGCACTCGAACTGGCAATGCCCCTTTCGCGCGATCCGCGATCGGCATCAGGCGTGAAACGACTCCATCATACACGCGTTTGGGAAATGCTTCCGCCCGTACTTTACACTTCTGTCCCTTAAAGACACGTGAAATGTCACGCTCCTGAATGCTGAGGTCCACTTCGAGTTTTGAAAGATCCGCGATGTCGCACAGACTGAAGGAACCGTTGAAGGCGACCGGATTGACCAGATTTCCCAGTTCGGCATTCTTCTTCAGAATGGTGCCGCTGATGGGGGCCGTAATGATGCAATTGTCCAGTCGCCATTTCGCTCGACGTAATTCGGCTTCGACCTGATTCGATTGAGCGCGCGCCATGCGCTTTCGCTCGGTTCGAGCCCCTTCGTCCATCAGTCGGCTACTGGCGGCCAATCGATCAACCCGTTTTGCCTGAGCCAGGTACTGCGATTCGGCGGCTTCGAAGTCCTCTTTCGAAATGATCTTTTTCTCCAGCAGCTCTTTTTTCCGCTGGAAGTCTCGCAGGGCCTGAGCAAGATTTGCTTCTGCCTCACCCAATTCTGCTTTGGCCTGGGCCTTTTCATCGGGCCGATTTCCTTCTTCGAGCTCTGCAAGATTCTGTTTCGCAGAATCGAGCGAAGCGCGAATGCGATCGTATTCGGCCTGATATTCGGTGTTATCCAGAACGGCGAGAACAAAATCCTTCTCGACCCGTTGTCCCGCGTCGAAATTCAGTTCGATCACACGACCACTGACCTGGGGACTGACCAGGATCTGCTGTTCGGGAATGATGTAGCCCTTGGATTCGAGGGCGATTTCACCAGCCGGAGTGACCGGAGTCGAACCCGTTGTCGGAGCTGTCGATGTCCCGGACGCTGGCTTCGTAGCGACCGATTTGGGCGAGGCTTCCTCGTCGGTCTCAATCTTCGGTTGAAAGGGGTTCCCGTAGACAATCAGGTATGCGATCGCACCAGACAGCAGCAGGCAAATAAACCACGGCAGGCCGGAACCGCCCGTGGCCCCTTTTCCGGAGGGTGGGATGCGTAAGGCCTGAACACGATCGGAAAGCGTCGAAGTCTCTTGTGCAGCCACGGAGAGTCTCAATTCAGGAACAAACGGTCACGGTATTCTTGTGTGAGCGTCAAATCCTCGCCATTCTGCACCGGCCCCTGTCAGAATGATGAGAAGAATTGCCTTTCGCGGTTGATTGCCGCAACTCATTTCCCAATGATTACAATTCCTCGCCAAATTACCAGCCGAGTTGACAACGCACGGAGCGCCGACGTCGATGAATGAAGAAACACTTCAGTATATCCAGCAGGTTTATGGGGTTGAAAACTGGTCATCGGGATACTTTGATATTAATTCTAAGGGACACGTCATCGTCCGACCGCAGCGTGACGACCCCCGTTTTGTCGATTTGAAAGATCTGGTCGACAATCTGCTGTCTGAACGTAAGCTGCAACTCCCTTTGCTGATACGGTTTCCTCAGCTTCTGGCAGGACAGCTTCGAAAACTCGTTGGCGCCTATCAGTCAGCGATTCAGGAATTTGGATATCAGGGCCTGCATTATCCTGTTTATCCAATGAAGGTGAATCCGCGTCGCGAGGTAGTTGAAGAATTCCTGAAGGAAAGTGCCCGCTGTCGCGTTGGTCTGGAATGCGGTTCAAAGGCCGAATTGTATGCAGCCGTCGCTCAGGAACAGGCTCCCGATTCATTGATGCTTTGCAATGGGTTCAAAGACGAGGCCTTCATCGAAACGGCCATGCTCGCCGTCCGGGCAGGTAAGCGCGTCACCATTGTGGTCGAAAAGCTGAACGAGCTGAAAACGGTTGTGAAGCTGGCTCAGAAACATGGGATCGCTCCCTGGATCGGACTGCGTGCCAAACTGTATTCGCGAGGCTCGGGAAAATGGGCCTCTTCGGGAGGCGATGCTGCAAAGTTTGGTCTGACGACGTCGGAGCTGCTCGAATCGGTCCGGATCCTCAAGGAAGCAAAGCTTGATGGACAGCTCAAGCTGCTTCACTTCCATATCGGTTCACAGATTACTGATATCAAACGAGTAAAAAATGCGATGAAAGAAGGGGCACGCGTTTACAGCCGCCTTCGCCAACTCGGCTGCCCGATCGAATTCTTCGACATCGGCGGTGGTCTGGGAGTGGACTACGACGGATCGCAGACGCGGTTCGAATCGAGTGTCAATTACACCGTCCAGGAATTCGCGAACGGCGTTGTCTACGTCATCAAAGGGGTCTGCGATGAAGAAAACGTTCCGCATCCGCACATTGTGACCGAAAGTGGTCGCTTCATGACCGCCTATCACACCGTCTTCATCACGTCGATTCGCGATGAAATCGAAACGTTTGCCCAGGACCAGCCCGAGGTGACGATCGATGCGGATGATCCTCAAGTCATCACGGAACTGAAGGAACTGTGCGATACGATCAACGGCAAGAACTACGCGGAATACTACCACGACGCTCTGGAGCACAAGGACGAATTGCATACCCAGTTCAATCTGGGATTGATCAGCCTGGAAGATCGTGCCAAGGGAGAAGTGTTGTTCTGGGAAGTCTGCGCACGGGCTCTCGATGAATCTGAAGATGACAGCTTCCCCGACGAAGAGTTTGCCGATCTGAAGAAGATCCTGGCCCAGAAGTATCTGTGTAACTTCTCACTCTTCCGATCCGCTCCTGACAGTTGGGCCATCCACCAGTTGTTTCCGGTCGTGCCGATTCATCGCCTCGACGAAAAGCCTCAGGATTTCGCGACGCTGGTAGACGTCACGTGCGACAGCGATGGCAAGATCGATCGCTTCATCGACTTGAAAGACGTTCGTGAGACTTTAGAACTGCATGACTGGAAAGATGGCCAGGACTATTACCTGGGCATCTTTCTGACGGGGGCTTACCAGGAAGTCATGGGAAGCCACCACAATCTCTTCGGTAACCCGAACGAGGCGCAGGTCGTGATTGATAACGACGGCAGATATCACGTGACGAAGATCATCCCCGGCAGTCGCATCAACGACATGCTGCAATTCGCCAGGTACGATCAGCCGCAGTTACTGGAATCGTACCGCAAGCAATTACGAACCCAGGTCGAAGCGGGCATCATCACCAAGGAAGTCGCTGAGGAACTGGCCAACGAGTTCGACGCAGGAGCACAACGGGGGACGTATCTGTCCTGAGTTTTCACGGTACGGAAAGGCGGATCGCAAACACTGTCACGATTTTTCCCTGTGGCGACGGGACATCGGCAACCAGCAGGCACGCTCGGCTGACGGGATCGTAGTGGCAGTTGTAATTCATGCCACAAACGAATGGTAAGCTGGCTGTCGGCAGGTGCTGCCAACTGTCTGTGGCTAGATCGAAAAGCCAGGACTCGGTGCTTCCCATCGCTGGTGATTCACCGTCGCGAACGTGATCGACGAGAACGAGAGTTCGACCGATTGTCGGTTCGTAACACATCGGATTGTGCTGGTCTTTTGGGGGACGCTTCCCGACCGTTGGAAGTTTGCGATGCTCGCCCGACTCGGGGCGATAGATGATGATGTCGTTGGAATTCTCGTTGCTGCCAAAAACAACGAATGCTTTGTGGCGATTGTCATAGACGACATTGTTGTGCCAGCCGCACAAAGCTTTGTCGAAGACCTTGTTCCATTGCCGCGGCGATCCTTGGAGTTCCCATACGCCGTTTCCATATCCGACAATCATCTTACGGTCACTGTCCCAGGTGGCGGCATAGGGGAAGAAATGGACAGCAGGGCATGGAAGCGGTTCCCAGCGATTGTCGCTCAGTCGGAAGGCCCATGTGGGATGCCGCTTGACCGTTTCCCAGACACCTTTCAATGCGTCCGTAAATCGGCCGGGAACCATGTGCGGATCGTTACAGCAGACGACCATTTCGTCTCGCACCGGATCGTAAACAACAGACCCGAAAGTGTGCATGGCCCAGGGATGATCACCTTGCAGGCCAGCAACTGGAAGCCCTTCGTCATTGGCTCGATAAGTGGCACGATCATCATCCGGATAGAGCCGGGACCACCGATTTTCGGACAGATCGAAGATCAAGGGACTGTTAGTCCAGTCCTTGCCATGCGTATTTGACCCGAACAGGATGATCCGCCCGCGCTTGGAATCGAAGCAACTTCCCCCGTGTTCCTGCCGCCGGAATCGCGTTTCGTCGGCTGAAGACTGTTCGTGCAGTTTGACCCAGGTATTGGGGGGAACGGTTTCGAGTTTCGAAATGCGACGTGCTTCTGAGGGTTCAGATGCGACGAGGCTGGAGCAGTTCAGCAGGACGATGAATACCAGCAGCCCGTGGTAAAAGGGGTCAGACCCTTTGGAGGGTAGTCGATTTGACTTGGAGATCGTATGCCCGGAGAGGGTCAGACCCCTTTTACCACGGGCTACCAGGCCAACATCGCATCGAAGTGGTCTCCGAGTCATGCCTGCATCAGCTTCAATGCATCGGCGCGGGATTCTACCAGTGGCCAGAGATGATCGAACTTGGAAATCTGAATGATTTCCCGGCCGACGTCCGAGGCGTTGCAAAGGACCAGTCGACCTTTGTTTGGTGTCAACTCGTTCCAGATCGCACGAATTGCTTCGAGCATGCTGGAACCGAAATAAGCGACCTGCCCCAGGTCGATCACGACCTTGGCCTGACCACCACTTCGAAGTCGGGTGCGGACGGAATCGAGTTCTCGATTGATACTGTCGTCAGCCAGGCTGCTGACCACGCCAACCAATTCGACAACCAGCACGTCACCAATTGTAGAAGCGCGAAAAACTTTACCGGGATTCATCGTTCAGACCCTTGAGAGCGAACACGGCGACGCTTAATCATCGTGACTTCGTTTCCTGCCGCGTTGTATTTGACTTCATCCATAAACGTCTGCATCAACAATAAACCTCGTCCACACGGACGTTCAATATTCGTTGGATCGGTGGGATCCGGCAATGACGAGCGATTAAATCCCGGACCTTCGTCGCGTATACAGAACTCGGCAGAGTTCTGATCGTACCGGGCAATCACGTGGATTCTTCGCTGAGCATACGGAGCTTCTGTCATCCGCTGGCGGGCGAGATCGTAGTACTGGCGATGATCGACTTCGCGCAGCGCGGAATCGACTTCGAGATTTCCGTGCAGGCAGGCGTTCGTCAGCGCTTCTTGCAGGGCAACCCCCGTTCGAACTCGGTCTCCCTCATCGCAGATGCCCATTCCTGCTGCACCGTCCTTCAGGTATTGAACCAGAGATGCGATCAGCTCGTGATCATTTTCGATCGTAAACCGCACCTCCTGTTCGGACATGCGACGCATCAATCGAATTCGACCACGGTCTTCACGTGCCGCCGAATAGACTTGAATGACAGTCTCCAAAAGTTCCGGATTAAGTTGACGTTTTGGAACATAACTCGCCGCTCCAGCCCGAAGAGCCTGCAAAGCCAGTTCTTCGCTGCCGCGGGCTGTCATCAGGACGATCGGAACAACCGGGTATGCCTTCCGGACCACACTCACTAGTTCCAGCCCGTTGATTTCCGGCATGTCCATGTCGGTGACGATCAAGTCGGGGACATGCAATTCGATTTTGACAATCGCATCGCTGCCATTGACCGCATATTCGACATCAAAGTCGCCACTTTCTGACAACAATCCGCCTGCAAGCAGACGGTCTGTTGCGGAGTCATCGACAACGAGAATTGTCGGCATGACATTCCTCTTAGTGAGATTCATCTCAGGCCTGAAGGTACCTCAGGCGCAAACTGCGCCATCGAATCGTCAGATCGTGCCATTTGAACGGATCGACCGCAAGTGGTGCTCCATTTCCTGGAAGATTGGTTGAACGTGTCGGATTGCATTCAAAACCGTTGATTCATTGATTCTTCCAAATCCTTCTTTCGCCGCCAGTTCCAGCTCCTCAATCGTATCCGCATTCGCGACACCAAAAGTTCTCAGGGCACTCTTCAAGGTATGGGCCGCTCGCTGGAATCGCTTCTGATCGGTCGCGGCGAACGAATTTCGCATCGTTTCCAGCAGTTGAGGACCTTCGGACAAGAACGCATCCACAACCTGCTGCAAAAGTTCCTGATCCTTGTTGACCGCTTTCAACGCCACATTCCAGTCGACAAGTGGGGCCTGGGTTACTTCAACCGGTGTGGCCTGCGATGGAGTTTCGGACGTACTTGCTACGGTTGTCCCGCCATCGAGTTCTTCAATCTGCCGGAAGAGTTGCTCAGCGCGAATTGGTTTCATCAGGTAACCGTCCATACCTGCCGCCAAGCACAATTCACGATCCCCTTTCATCGCATGCGCCGTCATCGCAATGATCGGCAGATGACCGCCCGATTGCTGCTCACGAAGGCGAATGGCACGGGTCGCGTCGAGGCCATCGAGTTCTGGCATCTGGACATCCATCAGGATCAGATCAAATGAGCCACTCCCTGAAATACTGACAGCTTCGGCCCCGTTGTTGGCGACGGTAACCCGATGGCCCCATCGTTCCAGCAGGCCGATTGCCAGTTTCTGATTGATCAGACTGTCTTCGGCAAGCAGAATCGATTTAGACTTCTCGGCTGTCCGGGAAGGGGCTGTCGGTGAAACGGCCGAGCCCGCCAGCTGTGTCGTTGTTCCTACCGCCTGGACGATGGCGTCTAGCAATTCTGACTGCTTCACAGGCTTGATCAGATAGGCCGAAATGCTCAATTCCTGGCACCGAGTCTGATCGTCATTACGATCCGCCGATGTGAGCATCATAATCATGGAACCGCACAGACCTCGACGATTCTGGATCTGGCGAGCCAACTCAAATCCGTCCTGATCTGGCATGTTCGAGTCAGTCAGGATCAGTGCGTAGGGGGTTCCCTGTGCGAATGCACGCTCCAATTCGGCAAGCCCTGCGGCCACTGTCGATACCGCCTGTGGTTGCATTCCCCAGTTGGTCAGCATTTCCAACAGGATCCTGCGACTGGTGGCGTTGTCATCAACGATCAAAACCCGCAGCCCGCGCAACGCCGGTGGATGAATCTCGGAAATGGAAGGGATTAATTCCGCACTGGCATTTCCGAATCGGGCCGTGTAATGGAATTCACTGCCTCGTCCGACTTCACTTTCAACCCAGATGTTTCCGTCCATCAGGTCAACCAGTCGAGAGACGATTGCCAGTCCAAGACCGGTCCCACCGTAGCGGCGCGTTGTTGAAGTGTCCGCCTGTTCGAAGGCTTCAAAAATGGTATCCATTTTCTCCTGCGGGATACCAACCCCCGTATCCGCCACGCGGAAATGAAGCATGGGCCCGCTTGCTTCGATCCGTTCGACAGCGACGTCCAGGATCACCTCACCCGTTTCGGTGAATTTGATGGCATTGCCAACCAGGTTGATCACCATCTGTCGCAAGCGGTGCGGATCTCCTTCGATTGCGAATGGAACATCAGGGGCGATATGGCAGACCAGTTCCAGTCGCTTTCTGTGTGCGCGCAGCGAAAGTGACTTCAGGGTGTCGCCGAGAACTTCACGGATATTGAATGGGACTCGTTCCAGCGTCAGCTTGCCCGCTTCGATCTTTGAGAAATCAAGGATGTCATTGATCACGGCCAGCAATGATTCGCCGGATTCGTGGACCATCGCGAGGTATTCGCGCTGCGTCGTACTCAGTTCCGTATCGAGAACGAGCTCTGTCATCCCGATGATGGCGTTCATGGGTGTTCTGATTTCGTGGCTCATATTCGCCAGGAAATCACTCTTGGCCCGATTGGCCGCCTCGGCCGCTTCCTTGGCTTTAAGGATATCCGCTTCCGCTCGTTTTCGGGCTGAGATATCGGTGGCAATCCCCAGGAAGCCGATGACGTTGCCGTCACGATTGCACCGCGCCGTCACAACCAGACTGACGGGTAATCGGCTGCCATCTTTCCGGACGTAGGTCCATTCCCGGTGCTCGGGCTGACCGAGAATTGCATTTTCAATGAATACACGAAAACCCTCGATGGGTCGGCCAAATTCGCGACTCAAATCCTGGCTGCGAGCGATCACTTCTGATTCCAGATGAATGATCTCAGGCGTCTGCAGCCCGACCATTTCGTCAGCCGTATATCCCAGCATTCGCTCGGCGCCGGCATTAAATACGTCGATGATGCCGTTCACATCCGTGGCGATAATCGAGACTTGCGTTGCCGCATCAAGAACCGCCTGCAACCGGGCTCGAGTTTGTTCGAGCTCAATTTCGGCTCGCTTTTTCTCAGTAACATCCGAGAAGATCCCTTGGATTCCCACCAGGTTTCCGGTGGCATCGTAAACCGGCGTCTTTACGACATGCGTGTATCGCCGCTCACCCGTTGGTGTCTGAAACTCTTCTGTGACTTCCAAGTCTCGCTGCGACTCAAGAACCATCCGGTCGTCTGCTCGGTACTTTTCGGCAAGTTCCCGGGGGAAGAAGTCATAGTCGGTTCGACCGACAATCTCGTCTGGAGTCCGCCTGAGGGCATCACAGAGCAGTCGATTTGCAAAGGTAAACCGTCCCTGCAAATCCTTGCGCAACATTGCGAGAGGCAGCGTTTCGACCAGAGACTGGTAGAATGCCTCCGATTCCATCAACGCCACTTCGACCTTGCGCCGCTGCGACAGTTCGTCGTCGTATCGCCGTTGAAGCCTCGCGATTTCATCGCACGCCAATTCCAGAGCTTCGACGAGATCCTGCTGTCGGTAGGATTTCTCTTGTGGCGACCCATCACCACTGATTGTGACGCGATGAGGGTCAATCGCGGCGGGCTCATTTGATGTCAAAAGCGATCGTATTCGCGCAACAATTTCATGGGCCGGACGATCTCGCGAAACGATGGCTCGCACGCCGACAGAAATGCTTCCGAGAATCCCTGCCGCATTCACAGGATTGATCAGCACGATTACGGAGACAGCCAGCATTCCGTCAGGACGTCGGGGGAGTTCGTCAAGAATTCCGAGGTCTTCGTCACCGACCAGCAAGAGTGGGATCGTAGCGGCGAGTCTAATTGCCTGCTCGTGGTCGGTGCAGGATGACGCAGGAATTCCAGCTTCGTCCAGGACGAACAGCAGTGAATCCCTCGTTGCCGCATCACGTTCTACCAACAACAGCCCCGGCATCACCAGGAGTCCTTACACCGAGCTGCAACCTCAACGGGTTCCCACCTTGAGTCCCGATTTGTCGTCACATGATTATCCCACAGTTTGACGGTGACACTGCAGACATGCAAACGTGCGAGGCATCCTAACAAAAATGGATACGCGACTTTGCGGCGACAGAGCGGCGAAAAACCATGGAAAATTACTGCCCGATTCGAATTCCTGTCCCTAAACTGCTGTCCTGCGACAACATTCTACAGGTGACACGTTTGCAAGCGTCACAGTTTCTGACGACGGGAATCGATGATGGACGCCCATGATGTTTTTGAAATTCTGATCCGCGAGCATGCCGATTTGTTGATGGTGTTTATTCGCTCCGTCGTTCGCGACCAGACTATAGCAGACGACGTTTTTCAGGAGACTCTGCTCGTCGCCTGGCGACGACTGCCAGATTACGATCGCACCCGTCCGTTTGGTCCCTGGCTGCGCGGAATTGCAGGAAATGTCATTCTTTCAGCGATGCGTCAAAACAAACGCCTGTTGCCAATCGTCGACTCTGAACTCCTGGATCATCTCGATTCCCGCTGCGAACAACTCGCACGTCACAGACGTGGGGACACGTTGCCAGAAAAACTGGAAGCACTGCGGGAATGCGTTCGTGCACTACCTGAGCCTTACCGTGCCGCCATCGAAACGCGTCTCAACTCGGTCGATGGCACCTCGATCTCGATCGCAGATCAATTGGGGATCAGTCTGGAAACGCTAAAGAAGCGGTTGCAACGTGCTCGCGTCCGACTGTTCGACTGTCTGCAGCGAAAGCTGGCTACGGCAGAGGTGGCACCATGAAAAATGACGACGAATCGTTTGAGGAAGGGCTGGCCGATCGAGTTGCCTCAGACTGGCTCGACGATTCCAGTACGGCTTCGCCAGATCATGTTACTCCTGACCAGAAACGGCGGATTGCGGATCTGCTTTGGATTCAGGGATTACTGGAGACGACGTTTCAATCACCGGAAACGCTTCGAGAACATCAGATTCAACGTGCTATGGCGTCGATCCGGGATTCTGGAACCGCGAGCGTCGTTCCTGCGACCTCATCGCACAATGCCAATCATCGAAGCCGATCGAAGTGGCGACAATGGACAGTCTGGGTGACAGCGGCCGTACTGGTTTTGTCTGTGGGGATCTGGCTGCAGTCTCGTGACCCGCGCAGGCAGGCCTTTGCGGCGATTGAGCGAATACGCGAAGCGGCGTCCGCCCCAAGCGACCGCGAATACCTCGTGACACTTTTTCCTGCAGACGCCAATGAAATAAAAAGTCGCCCGGTGGAGGCACAGTTATTTGTACGCGGGGGCGAAGCATTCGTGGTCAAGGCACCGGCATTGCTGAAGTCTGGTGATGTCTGGTTTGGACATGATCGAAACGGTGCCTGGTTCAAACCCGTTATTGGCCCGGTTTTATCGGGGTCGGGGGCCTTGTTAATGCAGCAGCGATTCATGCAAGGCCGAGAACAAGGAGCCCCGTTTCTGCAATTGACGACTGTTCTTGAACGATTGTCCGACGCCTACCGCGTCACGTTGCTGCCAGACGAAGTGCCTGATCGTGGTTCGCTGAAGGCTGTCGCAACCTGCCAGCACCTGCGAGCTGTCGTTCGACCAATCAAGGGCCTTCCAGACTGGTTGCCGGGAGAAATCGAAATCTACGCAGAACGTGAAACGGGAACAATCATCAAGATGGTCCTGCATCTTAATTCTCATGAACCCAATCGATTGAAACGGATCCAATTTGATTTCATCGCGCAATCACAGTTGCCAGACGATTGGTATCGTCCCGAAGGGCGAAGTGATTCTCGAACGATTGACTGACACAGATTCACCATGCTTCTGTCGGAAAGCAGTTCAATCGTTCCGATGGGAACTTCGCTTCTCGGAAAATGAACAGGAAAAATCAGATGAAACTTCATCGTCGTCATAGTCTTGGAATTACGTGTGTGACCGCAGGAATTGCCCTGAGCCTTGCTGCTGGGCTGATTCAGCAGGCGACCTGCCAGAGTGACGAGCGACTTCCGAAGTCTGCCGAATCCTCGGTTCAATCTGCCGAAGGGCCTGCCACGCCTGCAGTCTTTAGCCGGCAACTGCCGGCAGTCGGCAGCGGTACGAGGACCATCCACGAGTTACGCGGCGAGAAAGCCACCGTCATCATATTCTTGTCGACGGAGTGTCCGATTTCGAATGGATATCTTACGACAATCAATCGACTTGCTGCGGACTTTCAGTCCAGGGGGGTAAACGTCGTTGGCATCAACCCGAACGAAGGTTGCAGCCTGCGCGATATGGCCGTCCATCGAAAGGAATTCGAAATCACTTTCCCGGTCTTGAAGGATGCTGGAGCCGTCGTCGCAGATGAGTTGAAAGCGACACATTGCCCCGAAGTCCTCGTTCTGGACGAGCGTGCCGAAATTCGATATCGCGGGCGAATTGATGACCGCTACACCAAGCGCGGCGGGGCCGCGGGTGATGTCCAGCGTCACGACTTGATGATCGCGCTTCAAGAAGTTCTGGACGGAAAAATGGTCACCATGAAATCCACCAAAGTCACCGGATGCCCGATTGCTCGACCTGCCGCCCGACAAAAGGAATCGGCATCGGCTGTGACCTACTCCGAACATGTGGCACCGCTGCTGCAGGCTC
Organism: uncultured Schlesneria sp.; assembly: GCA_963977965.1. Lineage (GTDB taxonomy): Bacteria > Planctomycetota > Planctomycetia > Planctomycetales > Planctomycetaceae > Schlesneria. The sequence goes on along the minus strand of CAXBSB010000085.1, from coordinate 15,884 downwards.
ATTGCGAAAACTGTCATCGTCCCGGTGGAATCGGGCCGTTCGCACTTCAATCCTATGAACAGGCCGCACTGTGGGCCGATGACATTCGCGAATTTACGGTGAACCGGCAGATGCCACCCTGGCTGCCTGATGACGAGGCGAGTGACTTTCACAATCGACGTGTGATGTCCGATGATGCGATCAAGCTGATCGGTCAATGGGTCGCAGCCGGATGCGCTGAAGGTGACCGTAGCAAACTGCCAGCTCCCCGTCAGTTTTCCAACGACTGGGCGTTTGGAACTCCTGACCTGATCGTTCAACCCGAGGAGGTGTTTGATGTACCGGCTGACGGTAAAGACATCTATCGCTGCTTTGTGATTCCAACCGACTTCGACACCGACAAGTTCGTTCAGTCAGTAGAAGTTCGGCCGGGAAACAGTCGCGTTGTTCACCATGTGATCGTGTTTCTGGATACGGGAAAACGAAGTCAGCAACTTGATGCCAGTGATCCAGGGCCGGGATATTCAACATCGGCAGGCTTTCCCGGATTTCTACCCGCTGGCGGTCTTGGTGGATGGGCTCCCGGCAATCTGCCACGACAATTACCAGATGGAGCGGCGAAGGTCCTCCCTTCAAAAGCAAAACTCGTCGTACAAGTCCACTATCATCCGTCGGGCAAGCCTGAGCGGGATCAGACGCAAATCGGTCTTTATTTCAACAAGACGCCCGTGACACGTGCCGTCCGTGTTCTTCCAATTATGCCATTCGGCGGGCCATTGTCGGGGATGCGAATTCCTGCCAACGACAATCATGCAGAAGTCAAAGTTTCGCTGACATTGCCTCGTGATATTCTGGCGCTGACGGTCACCCCGCACATGCATCTGCTGGGAAAAGACATGTCCGTCATTGCGACGCTGCCTGACAGTTCGACGCGAACCGTGATCAAACTCAGACGCTGGGATTTCAACTGGCAGGAGAGTTATCAGATTCGCGAACCGATGAACCTCCCGAAAGGAACTCGACTCGACCTGGTCGCACACTTCGATAACTCGACTGATAATCCGTCCAATCCGAATCGCCCCCCCAAAAATGTCCGATGGGGCGAAAACACTGTGGATGAAATGTGTATTGCGTTTCTGGAGTTTGTCCCGGCAGAACTGGCCAGATCGGCGAGCGATTTGAAGGCGCCAACACCAACGGAACTACTCCGCGAAGCTCTGATGGCTCGATTCAGCAAAAATGGTAATCCATCCGCCGTCGATGGAAAATGACTTTATTTGCTTGTAATAATCCGTCTGCGAAAGGTTATAAATTCTTCGACTTGCGTGCGTCAAAGTTTTCAGAACGGTGATTGAAGGGGACCACCGATGAGTTCCGTAATCGACATCGTGTTTGAAGTCATGTCAAGGAATTTGAAGTCACGGATTGGTATGACTTCGCCAGTGTTTATTTCGAGGATGAGTTCGAGGCTCTCGCGAAGCGATTGGGAGTCACACACCTCGTAGCTTTCTACAGCGACGACCCAAACTCGCTGGATGATGCTTTTGACGAGGATTTTTTTGACGATCCCAAGGAACTCGATCGGCTAAAAGAAAAAATGGGCCCAGAGAAGTTTTTTTGATCCCGGTGATGCATTGAAATCGATGACAGTGCTGCGTGATTATTTGAAAAAAGGACTGACATCCCGGAAAAAGTCAGAACTCAAAGAAGTCGACTTTGCTTCGGATACTCTGGTTGATGAACTCACTCAGGACGTGACTGCACTAAAACTCGCCAAGGCACAAGGCGTCAAGTTTCATTTCGTGCTCATGCCAGATTGATGCGTGAGAAACACTGAAACTGCAGATTACGGCACGGCACTCGGGAAGTGAGAAGCCTGCTGCAACCCATAGTTCGATCTCGCGGTCGAAATTCTGCGGCCCCTTTGGGATATTCGTCACAGCGGAATGCACATTGTCTGGACGAATCGATTTGACCAGACTTGAGATCGGACACAGTAGAGCGTCCAATATCTCGAGCGAAACTGCGCAGCAAACAGCCGCATTCTCAACTGGGATATTCCATGAAGAGTTCGATCCGTCTTTGTTCGGCCATTCTGTCGCTCATCATCATGAGATCAACGGCGGATGCACAGCCGCCGAATCTGATCGTTCACAATGGCAAGATCGCCACTGTTGATGACAAATTCACCCTCGTCGAAGCAATTGCTGTACGCGGAGAGCGAATTGTCGCAGTTGGCACGAACGCTGATCTGCTGAAGTTAGCCGGGCCAGCGACAAAACTTCTGGATGTGGGCGGAAAAACGGTTATCCCAGGGCTGTGTGATTCACATGTGCATGCCACGGGGGCCGCGCTGTATGAGTACGACCATCCGATTCCCGAAATGGATACCGTTGCAGACGTCCTGAAGTACATCGCAGGCCGGGCAGAAACGCTTGCGGATGGGGATTGGATCGTTGTTCGGCAAGTCTTCATTACGCGATTGCGAGATCAACGCTATCCGACTCGCAAAGAACTCGACACGGTTGCTCCGAAGAACCCAGTGATGTTCAGTACAGGCCCCGACTGTGTCTGCAATTCACTGGCACTGGAACTCAGTGGAATCGACCGCGACTTCAAGATCACAGATGGCAAGTCGGGACAAATTGAGAAAGACCCCGTGACAGGGGAATTGACGGGAATCCTGCGTAACGCGTCGCGATTCGTGAAAGCGAAGTCCAACGAAAAGTCGGCGTCGCATGAAGATCGAATGCAACGACTGAAACAGTTGTTTGCGGACTACAACGCTGTCGGCCTGACGAGTATCGCGGACCGCTCTGCCGGAGACGATGGAGTGAAAGCCTATTCGCAACTCAGAGAGCGAGGCGAGTTATCGTGCCGAGTTTTCCTCTCATACGGAGTCAATGGAAGCGGCAGTCGAAAGGATGTGGAAGCGGGCATTCAGAAGGCGGCCGACCATCCCCTGCATAAGTACGATAATCGTCTCTGGCTGCGTGGAATCAAGGTCTTCCTGGATGGCGGCATGCTGACTGGAAGTGCTTACATGCGGCAGCCATGGGGGAAAAGTGACATCTACTCGATCACCGACCCCGACTATCGCGGGATTCGGTTTATCCCCCAGGAAGATCTGGTCCACATGGCGAAATTCGCTCTCGAACGCGACCTTCAATTCACCGCGCACTCTGTCGGTGACGCAGCGGTCCATGCACTGATCGAAGCGTACGCCGAGGTCAACAAGTCGCTGCCCGTACGTCCCTGCCGCCCCTGTATCACGCACTGTAATTTCATGAGCCTCGAAGCCATTCAGCAGATGCAGCAACTCGGGATTGTGGCAGACTTGCAACCTGCCTGGCTGTGGCTCGATGGAGCCACTCTGCGAAAGCAATTTGGCGATGAGCGCCTGACGTATTTTCAGCCCTATCGTTCGATCTTTGATCACGGCGTGATCGTTGGCGGTGGTTCCGATCACATGCAGAAAATCGGCAGCCTTCGGTCCGTCAACCCGTATAACCCATTCCTGGCGATGTGGATAACTCTGTCACGACAACCTCGTCGGGCCGATCAACCGTTGCATCTCGAACAGGCGATTACTCGCGAACAGGCATTGCGTCTGTACACGATCAACAATGCTTTTCTGACGTTCGAAGAAAAGGAAAAGGGATCGCTTGAGATCGGTAAACTCGCGGACTTTGTTGTCTTGAAGACGGACATCCTCACTTGTCCTGTTGACGAGATTCGTAACATCACGGTCAGCGAAACTTACGTCGGCGGACAGCGCGTTTACAAAGCAGACTGATATCGAAGAATGAGCCAGCGCGCGAACAGAATTCTCCGGACTCGGCGATCTTCAACATAGTGGAAACAGACCGTGAATCTCGTATCACAGATTTCTCGAGCAGCAATCCTAATCGTGTTTGTCATTCGACCAGGATCGTGTTTCGCGTCAGAAACTGTGATTGAACCCAAGCTGATTCACCTTCGAAATGGCGTGGTGCGCGAATGGTCTGATTTTCCCGAAGGTCCACCCGGCGACAAGTTCGAAATCGCGTTTAACGCTCAGAAGAATAACGCCGAACAATCGTTGTTTCTTCGGCAGCAGGATGTCAAGCAGCAGTGGAATGTTCTCCTGAATGGGAAGCGCGTGGGGGAACTCGTCAAAGACGAAAATGACATGACGATCGCTCTCGCGATTCTCCCGGAACTCTTGAAAGACGGACCCAACCAACTTGTGATTGAAGCGGGTAAGTCCCCGATCGACGATATCCGGGTCGGCGAGATTCGCCTTGATACCAGACCACTTGCCGAAGCCCTTGGCGAGTCGACTGTTGAAGTATCAGTCACGGACCGGACGACGGGAAAACTCACTGCCTGCCGCCTGACGATTCTCGACGCGCAAGGTTCCATGGTTTCGTTGGGAACCCGATCCTCAAACGAACTGGCGATTCGCCCGGGGACGGTCTATTCAGCGACAGGCAAGGCCTCGGTAAAACTGCCAGCCGGAAAGTACAGGATCTACGCCGGACGAGGGTTCGAATACTCGCTGGATCAGTCGGAATTCGATGTTCGAATGGGGCAAACTCATCGTCAGGAGTTATCAATTCAACGTGAAGTCTCGACGCCGGGCTATGTCGCCTGTGATCCACACATTCACACGTTGACTCATTCGGGACACGGTGACTCCACGATCGAAGAGCGGATGATCACGCTGGCCGGAGAAACGATCGAGTTGGCGATTGCAACAGATCACAACGTGCAAATTGACTTCCTTCCCATCGCTCAGAAACTGGGTGTTCGGCAATACTTTACTCCGGTCATCGGAAATGAAGTGACGACACCGCGTGGGCATTTCAACATTTTTCCTGTAAACCCGGGGGCGAAGCCACCGAACCATAAGCAAACCGACTGGGGCCTGTTGTTCGACGACATTCAACAAACCCCAGGAGTCAAAATTGCCATTCTGAACCATGCTCGTGATCTGCATAGTGGTGTCCGACCGTTTGGGCCGGCGCTTCACAATGCCGTTGTTGGCGAAAATCTGGAGGGATGGCCGTTTCGATTCCAGGGAATGGAAGTCATCAACTCCGGGGCGACCCAGACGGATCCGCTTCGTCTCTTTCAGGACTGGATGGGGCTTCTGAACCATGGATATCAGGTAACGCCTGTCGGCAGCAGTGATTCCCATGATGTCGCGCGGCACTTTGTTGGACAGGGACGAACCTATATCCGCTGCGAAGACCACAATCCAGGTGATCTGGATGTCGAAGCAGCCGTCAACAATTTTCTGCTGGGACGAGTGAAAGTCAGTTACGGACTGCTGACAGAATTAACAGTCAATGATAAGTACACATCTGGCGATCTGGTACCTGCCGAGAAAGACGAAATTCGCCTGAACCTGAGCGTCCTTGGTCCACACTGGGTGAACGCAGATCGAATTCAGCTTTATTCAAACGGAACGCTGATTCGAGACGAACGATTGCAGGTGAAGGGCGACAGACCACTCGGAGTTCAATGGCAGGGAGTGTGGTCAATTCCGAAGCCACGTCATGATGTTCATCTGGTCGCTATCGCAACTGGTCCAGGAGTTACGGGGCCATGGTGGCGGACTGCAAAACCATATCAGCCGACATCAACTGACCCGGGAACGATGGTCATTGGTTGCAGTGGCGCGGTCTGGATCGACGGGGACGGTGATGGCCGTCGATCGTGTGCCCGTGACTTGGCGCAGCGATTGGTTAACGAACTCAAGGACTTTGAAAAGCTCTGCGACCGGCTTTCGGACTATGACGAAGCGACGGTTGCTCAAGCTGCGCACCTGTTGCGTGTGTCGGGGACTTCACTACAAGACGAGAAACTGCGGAGTGCGATCCGGAAGGCAGCGACAACCGTGCAGTCGGGTTTTCGACTTTATGAGGAATCCTGGAGAGAAAACGAAATCGCGCGAGCAAACCGTTGAAGCAATTCGGAGTTTTACCGGTTGTCTCTCATCTATCCAACGAACTCAGGAAATCACATGCTGAATCGACGAAACTTTCTCGCGGCGACTGGTGCGGGATTGCTGGGAACGTCTCTCGTCCGAGCGAGCGACGCCAAGGCGACGGGCGTCAAGAAACTCGCGGTCGTCACAACGCTATGGAACTATCGGTCGCATGCCTGGCATATGGCAGAACGATTCCTGCATGGTTATCCGCTACGAGGTCGCTGGCACAAGCCGGCGATTGAAGTCGTTTCGGCGTATGTCGACCAGTCCCCCGCCGGTGATCTCAGTCGGCAACGTGAAAAAGAATTCGGCTTCAAAATCTATCCGTCGATTGCAGAGGCACTACGTTGTGGTGGAGACAAACTGGCTGTCGATGCGGTGCTGATCATTGGTGAGCATGGAGAATATCCTGTCAACGAGTTTGGTCAGAAGCAGTACCCTCGCTACCAGTTTTTTAAACAGGTTGCGGATGTTTTCAGAAAGGACGGACGCACGGCCCCGGTATTCAACGACAAGCACCTGTCCTGGAAATTCGAATGGGCAAAAGAAATGGTCGAAATCTCCAAGGAGATGAAGTTTCCATTTCTCGCGGGATCATCACTACCCGTCACATGGCGAATGCCTGCTATCGAAATGCCTCTCGGATCTGAGGTCGAAGAGATGATGTGTGTCGCGTTTGGACCGGTGGATATTTACGACTTCCACGCGCTGGAGACTCTGCAATGCATGGCTGAAAGGCGGAAGGGGGGCGAAACGGGAGTTGCTGCCGTGCAGGCCCTGCGCGGAGACGCGGTCTGGGCGGCGTTGAATGCCGGGACATGGCAGGCTGGTGGTTGGAACCCTCGCCTGTTTGAAGCCTGTCTGTCGCGCAGCCATACGCTCAATCAGCCTGAATCGTTCAGTCATCGGTATCCAACTGAGGAGCAGATGAAGCAATGGGTTAAAGAGCCGGTGGCCTATCGGATTGAGTATGTGGATGGAACCCGATCGACTATGCTGCTGATGAACGGATTGGTCCAGGATTTCACATTTGCGGCAAAGCTGAAGGGACAGGCAGAACCACTTTCGACGCAGTTTCATCTCCCTCCGAATCCAAACGTCGTCTATTCCGCCGCACTGATGAATGCTGCTGAAACGATGTTCATCACAGGCGTCGCTCCCTATCCTGTCGAGCGAACGATGCTGACCAGTGGCCTGGTTGAAGCGGGGCTGAAGTCGCTGGCTGGTGGTCAAAAACGGACAGAGACACCCCATCTTGCAGTTCGGTATTCACCTTCGAAAGACTCAACCTTTTTCCGCGACTGAACTTTTTCGGTTCCAAGCGAGTACAATGATTTGGCTGCGACCTTGATTGAAGTGACAGGGTTGCTGACATGTTTGACTCGTTTGCCTGCGGGACGCCACATTTTTGGGATGCGATTGAGATAGAAAAGTCATGGAACTCGACGACACCATCTGCTACTGCTTTCATATTTCCAAGCGGAAAATTGTCAACTTTATCCGTGTCTATCAGCCGCGTCGGGCAAGCCAGCTAACGGAATGCGGCGGAGCGGGGACAGGATGCGGGTGGTGCGTCAATTACCTGAAGCGATTCTTTGCAGAATCACAGGCGACTGGAATGACCGAGGAATTGACGCCCGAGGAATATGCAAAGCAACGCGCTGCATACATCAAGGCTGGACACGGAAAACCAGCGGCCGGTGCGATCCCACTTCCACCCGAGGCAGATTCGAATTGAGCTTGCTCGGTTCGTTTGCGTTCGGCCACTCGCCCCTTTACCGTACGTCACAGTTGTCGTTTCTACGTGACAGACGAAATTGCCCAGCGGTCCGGAGAATTTCAAAAGATCCGTGTCGCCTGGTTCGCTTCGATCCACATGAGGTTCAACATGCCCGTGAAAAGTACGCTACTTGCACTTCTTCTATTGTTCTGTGGGACCGCCATAACGTCTGCCGCCGATGACTATCAGCTCGGGGCAGATTCGCAGCGGCAGGAAGGGGTTCCCAAAGGGAAAGTGGTGAACGGAAAATGGACCAGCGAAAAGGTCTTTCCGGGGACGGTTCGTGATTATTGGATTTATACGCCTGCTCAATACGATGGTTCCAAACCAGCTTGCCTGATGGTCTTTCAGGATGGTGGCGGTTACGTCAATGAAAATGGCCAGTTTCGAGTGCCGGTTGTTTTCGACAACCTGATTCACCGCAAGGAAATGCCGGTGACGATCGGAATCTTTCTGAGCCCCGGAACGATTCCCGCGGCTCAGCCAGGTCAAAAGGATCGCAGCAATCGAAGCTTTGAATATGACTCGCTGGGAGATCAGTACTCGAAATTTCTGATTGACGAACTGCTGCCCGGACTGGTGGAAAAGTACAGCTTGAAACTAACCGACGATCCTGAAGGTCGAGGGATATGTGGAATCAGTTCAGGTGGTATCTGCGCCTTCACCGTGGCATGGGAACGTCCTGACAAGTTTCGAAAAGTCATCAGCCACATCGGCAGCTTTACCAACATCCGCGGCGGGCATGTTTATCCAGCCGTGATCCGTAAAACGGAAAAGAAGCCACTGAAAATCTTCCTGCAGGACGGATCCAATGACCTGGACAACCTGCACGGACACTGGCCGCTTGCCAATCAGCAGATGGCCGCATCGCTTAAGTTCAAAGGTTATGATTACCAATTTGAACTCGGTGATGGCGGTCACAGCGGGAAGCATGGTGGCATGCTGTTGCCTGAGACTCTGCGATGGTTGTGGCGTGACTACCCCAAATGACCTGGCCGAATTCGGCACCGTATGAATTCGGCACCGTATGACCGCGTCAGGGTTTGTCATGTCCAACGATCCTGTTTCCCTAGCTTCATCAAGCGTCGATGAACCGCCATCGCTGATCGAGTTGACTCATCTATCGCACTTTTACGGGAAATTTCAGGCACTGAAGGATGTCTCACTGTCAGTACAGCCAGGGGCGATTGGGTTGATTGGCCAGAACGGAGCTGGCAAGTCAACGTTGCTCAAGATCCTGCTGGGCCTGATGGTTCCCACTTCCGGAACAGGAACAATTCTCGGGCGAAATCTTTTGCGTCAGCAAGGGGAACTGCGCGGGCGAATCGGTTTTATGCCTGAAGCGGAATCGCTGATTCCGGGAATGCGCGGGGTTGATCTCGTCGGTCTGGCAGGTGAGTTATCAGGGATGCCTCGTCGGCAGGCATTGCGACGCGCGCACGAAGTGTTGTCATATCTGGAATTGGATGAAGTGCGGTATCGCCGCTGCGACGATTATTCGGTCGGAATGAAACAACGGCTGAAGCTCGCTGCGGCGCTGGTTCACGATCCCGATCTATTGCTGCTGGATGAACCAACGGCGGGCCTTGATCCCCAGGGACGCGATGCCATGCTGCGACTGCTGCATGCAATTGCAAGTCGCCACGGAAAGTCGCTGATCCTGTCGACACACCTGTTGGGGGATATTGATCGCGTCTGCAAGCAGGTGATCATCATGGATCGAGGAACCGTTCTGGGATGTGGCCGGATTGGCGATCTGCGACAGCACTGGCAGGGCCGATATCGTATCCGTTGGCGAGAGCCAGAACTGCGAGCGGACAATCCTGATGATGGCCAGTCGTTTCTTGCGATCCTCCGCAGAGCCTGTCCGGTTGTCACTGCGACTCAGCGTGACAGCGAAGCTCTGATCGAAGTCCCTGAAGGTTGGAACAATCAGCGTCTTTTTGAAATGGCGATTCAGTCGGGTGTTGTACTCAGTGACATTGTTCCCGAGGAGGAAGACTTACCTCGCCTGTATCATCGATTGATCGGCACGGGAGAGGTCAATTAAGTCAAGTTACCAATTCACGAGTTGAGAATTGTTCCGAGTTGCATCCTCACTGCGCCGGGCAGGAAAATGACATTTTTGATTCAGAAGAGTTGGACGTGATGAGCTCACAGGAACCATCTGCGGGACTGCAACTGGATCACGCCGGATATCGTACGTGGGTCGGCGAGCCCCGTTCGAGCTGGTGGAGTTGTCTGTCAATTGTTCGGGTTGGCTTGATGCTGATCTTTCGACGCTGGATCTTTTGGATCCTGATTGGGCTGGGATTACTCAACTTTCTTTTTCATTTTGCGTTCATTTACCTGAAGGCTACTCTGGCTGTGCAGAATGAGAATATCGCGAGGTTCCTCGACCGGTACAAAGTGACAGGAACCGGGGACGCGTATGCCGAGTTCATGTTTGCCCAGGCTACGATTTGTGCATTGTTGCTGGCATTTGCCGCGTCAACTCTGATCGGTGGTGACTATCGCCAGGGAGGAATGATCTTCTACCTGTCACGGCGGATCGGTCGCTGGCATTACATCGTTGGTAAACTGTTGACAGTGGGGGCTGTGGTCACGATCGTAACCACGATTCCTGCACTGATTCTGTTCATCGAATATGGGACGCTGAGCAACTCGTTTCAGTATTTCCTGGATCATCCACGCATTCTGACTGGAATCCTGGGTTATGGAGCCATCCTGGCCATCGTGCAAAGCTTGCTGATTTTTGCGATTGCCGCATGGGTTCCCCGGACGGTACCGCTCGTCATGACCTGGCTCGGCTTGTTTGTTCTGCTGAAGGGCCTGGCAGATGCGATGCGAGCCATCGATGGCAATCGATACTGGTTACTGCTCGGCCTGTGGGACGACATGCATCGCCTGGGGCGATTCTGCTTCGGGTCACTCGATGAAAAGAAGATCCCTTCAGCGGAATACTGCCTGGCAGTGTTGTCGGCAGTCTGCGTCATCTCGCTCGTTTTGATCGTACAGCGAGTCCGTGCGGTAGAAGTCGTTTCGTAAAATCATTCTCTATTCAGTCCGACCTGCACTGGCGCGTACCGTTGAGAAGCCTATTGCGGTCAGAGATTGGCACGCATCCAGCGCAGCACTCCCCTCTTCGAGTGCTTCGTGGTCAACAAATTCTTGCGAAGGACGAGTGATCTACCACGAAGCACTCGAAGAGGCACGAAGGAGGAATTCGAAAATCGAGTAGTCGAACGTACCGTCGAGGTTCACTGCGAGCCCTGGTCAGACGCTGCAGTGTAATGCCCGCGGGACGCCACACTTAAGCTGGATGCGGCTCGGATTCTGCAGGGCCTGATTCACGGAATCGTTCCAGGTTACGATAGGTTTCGGTGTTGAAGTTGTCTTCAAATTTCTCCTTGCCTGCGAAGACGAACTGCATCCCGAGCGCAGTGTAGGACCGAATCGGCTCCAGATTGTTAAAGAACTCGGGGGCAATTTCACGGAGCTTCCAGAGGCGAAACCAGGGAATCCCAGCGATGTCGTGGTGTTCGACGTGTAAACCCGCATTAAACGTGGTTAAGTTGATCAGCCTGCCATAATGAGATGCTGTCGGCTGATAGTTCTTGCGTCCATGGAAATGCGAAATCCCCAGGACCCATCCCAGGCAATAGGGATGAAGATAGCCTGTGAAAAAGACCTGGCTGAACAGCAGGTACACCAGCGGCATCCAACCCCCATACCAGAACAAGAGTCCGTAGACGACAAAGCTGACAACAGGATAGACGACCGCGTACTTGGTGATTCCTTCTTTCTGATACCCCGAAACCAGGTGCTCGTCTCCAAGTACCGCGAGTGTAAAGCGATTCGGTTCAAGGCGGCCAAGCAGCAGCGAAGTGAAGAAGTACAAAAGAAGCCCGAAAGCGTTTCGCATCGCCTGCATCACAACCATGAACAGGGAGTAAGGGACAAACAAAGGGGATGTCTGGCGAGTCGCGAGAAAGTAGGATCGGCGACGTGTCGTGAAGTCCTTCGTCGCGCTCATGTCGTTGTGATGTACGATGTGTTCAATCCACCACGTATGGTGCGCCGAAAGAAACATGGGAATTGACGTGACCATGAACAGGTATCGATTCCAGAACTTCGACCGAAAGACGTTCAAATGGTCACACTCATGTGCTAATTGAAAGAGCGTGATATTGAGCAGTGCGCCAACGCAATAGGCCGTCAGAATCGCCACCCACCATGGAAAGTGACTCATTGCGGCAGCGATGCCAAGCTGAATCCCCGCCATCAAGACGCACCAGACCGCTGTCAGCGGATAATAGCCAAACAATTGCTTGATCTCTGGGTGTGCTTGAAGCATTTCGCGGGCTCGCTCGCGATGCCAGACTGCGTCTGGCTTTTCGACGTCGGGCACGCGATCACAAATATCAACTTCAAAGCCGGGGAAGACGGGAGCTGCACTACCAAACATCCGCCATGTCCACTTCGGCTTGAAACCACCTGGCAATACTGTTTCTGACGACACCGTTTTCTCTCCATTGATCATTGAGCGGGAAGATGTAACCTTGGGCCCGTAGGTCTACTTTCATCGGCCGCTTTCACCATGCCGGATAGTCTACGAAGATCCACATGGTCGGTCGATGAATCCGTTGAAAATCATTACATTTACAGCAACACGTGGGGTGGCCATGTTCTTATCAATGCTACGTCTGGAGCAATCAACGTGACTAACGTGCTGGTGACAGGAGGGTGCGGATTCATTGGAACATGGGTACTGCACGATTTGCTCGCTCAAGGTGCAATTCCCATCGTTGTGGATCATCAGCCACAGCCTGATCGCTGGAAGCGAGTTCTTGGCGAGGGTATTGATCGGGTCAAACAGGTAGAAGTCTCTTTGCTGAATCCGGTTGGGTTGCAGGAAGTCATCGAACGATTCGACATTACCCGGATCATTCATCTGGCTGCTCTCTTGACCCCTGCCTGTCAGCAGGATCCTTGGCTGGGATGCCAGGTCAATGTGATGGGCAGTACCGCCCTGTTTGAAGCCGCCCGCCGATCTCAGCGAATCGAGGGGATCTCGTATGCCAGCTCATACGCGGTTTATGGCCCGGAAGCGGTTGAGAGTGATCAGCCCAATCGTCCGCCCACGTTTTACGGAGCGTTCAAACAGGCTGTGGACCTGATCGTTGAGCAGTACTGGAGGCAATACCAGGTTGCATCTGTCGCAGTACGTCCACATGTTGTTTATGGCCCCGAGCGTGATCAGGGGTTAACCGCCGGACCATCGCTGGCAACTCGAGCGGCCGTCAACGGAGAGGAGTTCACAATCGGCTATCGTGGCCGTGTTGGTTATGACTACGTCGAGGACGTGTCAACGGCTTTTGTTCGAGCAGCATTCGAATGTCCGCCCGGCGCAACCGTCGTGGATCTCCCCGGCGAACTGGCAACGACGGAAGACTTCGTTCAGGCGATTGCGCAAGCTGTCCCGACGTCAGCGGGCCGAATCCATGTGAACGGCCCGTCGATTCCAGCCAATATCCCACCTCGCCCAAACTACATTGCCAACCTGTTTCCAGGCTGGCAGGCAACATCGCTGCTAGACGGGGTTCGAAAGACGGCCGATTACTACCGTGATCGGCGCTGAGATCATTTATTCAACGGTGACGCTCTTCGCCAGATTGCGCGGTCGATCCACATTGCATCCCCGCAGGATTGCGATGTGATAGGCGAGCAACTGAAGTGGAATCGATGTGACCAGTGGTTGCAGGTACTCGTCCACATCGGGAACGTAGATGACATCGTCTGCCAGCTTGGCAATCTTGTCATCGCTTTCACAGGCAATCGCGATCACAGGGCCTCGTCGAGCTCGAACTTCTTCGAGGTTGCTCATGACCTTGGGATAGATCTGGCAGCGCGGTGCGATGAAGACGCTGGGGGTCTCTTCGTCGACCAGGGCAATCGGGCCGTGTTTCATTTCTGCTGCAGGATACCCCTCCGCGTGAATGTAGCTGATTTCCTTCAGCTTCAGAGCCCCTTCCAATGCGACTGGGAAGTTGTAAAGTCGACCCAGGTACAAGAAGTTTTCGGCCGAGTAATACTTGCGAGCAACTTCTTTGACAGCCTCATTGCATTCGAGCGTTTTGCGAATTTTATCCGGCATGTCTCGCAAATGGCTGATAATTCGTTTGCCAGCCGGGTACGACAAATGTCGCATTCGTCCAAGAAACATCGCCAGCAACGTCAGCACAGTCACTTGGGATGTGAATGCTTTTGTTGATGCAACGCCGATTTCAGGGCCGGCATGCAGGTAGATTCCACCATCGGCTTCTCGCGCAATCGAAGATCCGACGGTATTGCAGATTGCGAGTGTCGGATGTCCCTTACGCTTACATTCTCGCATGGCGGCGAGAGTGTCGGCTGTCTCGCCGCTCTGGGTGATTGCGAAAATCATGGTGCGATCAGACAGAGGTGGATTCCGATATCGCAATTCGCTGGCATATTCCACTTCAACAGGAATTCGGGCGAATTCCTCGATGAGATACTCACCAACCAGCCCAGCATGCCAACTGGTTCCACATGCGGTCAGAACAATTCGATCGATTCTTCGCAGATCCTGTGGGTCCATGTTCAGGCCACCGAATTTGGCTGTCGCTTCGTCATCATCCAGACGACCGCGGAGAGCGTTTTCGATGGTCTGTGGTTGCTCGAAGATTTCCTTGAGCATGTAATGTTCAAATTCACCGAGATCCGTGTCCTGTGAAGTCTGCTCCAGAACCTTGATCGACGGGGTTTGGGCACCACTATGCTGATGTTTCAGCTTGAATTCTGATGCCGTGATGATCGCGATTTCATGATCATTCAGGTACACGACTTCGTCGGTATGGCCCACCAGCGGGCTGGAATCGCTCGCTAGATAGTGTTCGTCCCGACCGATTCCAACAACGAGTGGGCTACCGAGTCGAGCAGCAATCAGCATGTTTGGGACGTCCCGGAACATGATCGCCAGACCGTAGGTCCCTTTCACGCGTTTGATTGCGGCTTCGACCGCCCGCAGGCAGGTTTGCGAGTCGGCAGGGTCGCTGCCGAGCTTTACCTCTTCACTGAGGTGATGAGCTACAAGGTGCGCGGCAACTTCGGTGTCGGTTCCAGTTCGAAATACGTAACCGATTTCCTGCAATTGACTTCGAAGAGATGCGTAGTTTTCGATAACACCATTATGAACGACGACTACTTCGCCGTTTCCACCGGTGTGAGGATGTGAGTTCACATCACTGGGTTCCCCGTGGGTTGCCCATCGTGTGTGGCCGATTCCGGTCGTTCCCGTGACAGGTTGTTGTTTGACGAGTTCCGCGAGCTGACCCACACGGCCAGTCTTTTTTCGAATGGCAATCGCATCACCGTTCTGAACTGCGACCCCTGCGCTGTCGTAGCCACGATATTCGAGACGAAAAAGGCCCTCAATCAGGTAATCGTAAGCTTGCTTTGATCCCACATATCCGACAATTCCGCACACGGGCGTATCTCCTGAACTTACGAAAGGCGAAGTGATCGAAGTCTGCGAGAACCGCGTATCCGATGCTCCTGAACCATCGCGACTACCGGTTTCGGCCACCAATCACCCGGCTCGCCAATGCGCTATAACAGAGATCTGTTGAAGAGGTCAATCTGAACTTTTCCTCAATTCGGGCCGACAGATCCGTCGTTCAGCGAATCTTCAGTATTCAGCCTGACAGGAATTGTGATGTTTCGCGACTCTACCGGAAAATTCCTCTCAATTTACGTAAGCTATTTTGCCGCGGTTGATTCGCGAATGCGACACAATCAGTGTGTATTGAAATAGTGCACTTCACTGCGTTGCGTGCAACGGTCTGGCTCGCTGGTCTTGGCTTGTGTTGCTGTATTGATCGGCTGGCGCCCAGTGGAAACTGCTTGGCAATAATGAATCCATCACTAGGTGTGCTGAATGGATCTCGCTGAATGCGTTACTGCACTGACGTGATATCGAAACTATCGATAGTCCTCTTGGAGAACTAATTCACAATGTCTTAGGTCCTTTTGGCGAAAAGAGACTTTTGGCCGCCAATGTGAATTGAAAGGCACTGCAATCCTATGTAAGGTATGTGCAATCAAAAGCGGGCCCAATTATTACTT